>CAJYRU010000276.1 GCA_913777295.1 uncultured Sphingomonas sp.
CGCAACCGCCCTGTCGCAGCGATGCGCCAACGAAGGGGACAGGGAGGGTGCCGGCACGGCCGGCGTCCAGATATGCGGGGAATTGCAATGGCGAACACTGACCTGACCATCGGCTATGACGATGGCGACATCGAAACCAATCCCAGCACCGGCCCCAGCCTGCAGGACCTGGTCGACCAGCGCTATTCACGGCGGCAGGCGCTGCGCGGCGGCGCGTCGACGGCGGCGGTCGCGGTGTTCGGCGGGTCGCTGCTCGCGGCGTGCGACGACAAGGTGCAGGGCATCGACAATACCGCGCCGGTAGTCGGCGCCACGTCGAGCGGTGCGACCAGCGCGGGGCGCGTCGTCACGCTGACCGGAACCGCCACCGACGACAATGCGATCGTCAGCCAGGTCTTTACCCAGGTGTCGGGGCCGACCGTTGCGCTGTCCAGCACGACGCCGGGCACCGCCACCTTCATCGCGCCCGCCGTGTCGGCCGCGACCAACCTCGTCTTCCGCTACACCGCGACCGATGCGAAGGGCGCGGCGAGCAGCAGCGACATCACCGTCGCCGTGTCGCCGCCGACGCTGGGCTTCACCGCCGTCGCCAAGAGCCTGGCCGACATCGTCAGCGTACCGTCGGGCTACACCGCCAGCGTGCTGTATCGCCTGGGCGATCCGATCAACGCCGCGACTCCGGCGTTCGCGAATAACGGCGCCGACACCGGCTATTCGTCGCGGGCGGGCGATCACCATGACGGCATGAGCTATTTCGGGCTGTCGGCCAGCGCCAACACGCCGGACGCGACCAATTCGACGCGCGGTCTGCTGGTGATGAACCACGAGAATATCTCGGAACAATATCTGCACATCAATGGGCAGACAGTGGTCAACGGCGCGCGACCGACGTCGGAAGTCGTCAAGGAAATGGAGTGCCACGGCGTGTCGGTGGTCGAGGTGACCCGCGCGTCGACCGGTACGTGGAGCTATGTCCAGGGATCGTCACTCAACCGCCGCATCACGCCCTATACCCCGACCGCGTTCAGCGGCCCGGTAAAGGGCAGCACGCTGCTGTTCACCGCCTATTCGCCCGACGGCACGACCGGGCGCGGCACGATCAACAACTGCGCCAACGGCCATCTGCCGTGGGGCAACTACATGACCTGCGAGGAAAACTGGGCGGGCTATTTCCGGCGCGACAGCGGCGACAACACCACCCGCACCGCGGTCGTCGGTGCGAAGTCGACCCAGGCGTTCACCCGCTATGGCCTGTCGCAGCGCAGCGGCAATTACGGCTGGACGACGGCGGCCGAAGCGACGACCGGCGCGACGCTGATCGGCAAGTTCAACGCGACGATCGACCCGACCAAGCCGGTGAACGGCACCGGCGATTTCCGCAACGAGCCGAACCAGTACGGCTGGTGCGTCGAGATCGATCCCTATGACCCGACCTCCACGCCGCGCAAGCGCACCGCGCTCGGCCGGATGAACCATGAAGGCTGCTGCCCGGGCCGCGTGTTCGCCGGGGTGAAGCCGGCCTTCTACATGGGCGACGATGCGCAGAACGAATATATCTACAAGTTCGTATCGAACACCGCGTGGTCCGAAGCCGATGCGACCGCCAGCAACCGGCTGGCCATCGGCGACAAGTATCTGGATTCGGGCACGCTGTATGTCGCGAAGTTCAATGCCGACGGGTCGGGCGAGTGGATCGCGCTGGTCTTCGGACAGAACGGACTGACCGCCAGCAACACACTCTATCCTTTCGCAGATCAGGCCGATGTGCTGACCCATGCGCGCCTCGCCGGCGATGCGGTGGGTGCGACGCGGATGGACCGGCCGGAATGGACCGCGGTCAACCCGGCGACCGGCGAAATGTACTGCACGCTGACCAACAATTCGTCGCGTGCCCCGGCGCAAGTCGATGCCGCCAACCCGCGCTCGTATATCGATCCGAAGGTGAACAGCACGTCGCGCTCGACCGGCAATGCCAACGGCCACATCATCCGCCTGCGCGAAGCCGGCGACACGACCGAGGCGACGCGCTTCACCTGGGACGTCTATGCGTTCGGGGCGGGATCGGACCTCGACCCGACCAATATCAACCTGTCGGCGCTGGATGCGACCAACGACTTTTCCAGCCCCGACGGGCTGTGGTTCGGCCGCCCGTCGAACGCCAGCGGACAGGTGACGCCGGTGCTGTGGATCCAGACCGACGACGGCGCCTATACCGACGTCACCAACTGCATGATGCTGGCGGCGATGCCGGGATCGGTCGGTGACGGCGGCACCAAGACGATCATCAATACCGGCGTCTCGGCGACCAGCACCGCGACGACCCGCATCGGCAAGGCGCCGGGCACCGCGCTGCGCCGCTTCCTGGTCGGACCGGTCCAGTGCGAGATCACCGGCATCGAATCGACGCCCGACGGCCGGTCGCTGTTCGTGAACATCCAGCATCCCGGCGAAGGCGGCAGCGCGGCCAACATCACCAGCAACTGGCCGGCGCTGCCGACCAGCGGCAGTAGCGTGATTTCGGCCAGTGCCGCCGGCACGGCGGGCACCCGCCCCCGCTCGGCCACGATCGTCATCACCAAGAACGACGGCGGCGTGGTCGCGCTGTAAGCGCTGCCCCGGTTAGAGCAGGACGGGTGGCGGTCCGAGGACCGCCACCCGTTTTTGCGTCCGAAGATCACAAGGTTCACATTCGTGGCCCAACCGCGGGGGGTCTCCGGCCATGCCGGCCGACGCGATGTCTCCTCGCAGGAGAGCGGCGGACGTTGACTATTAAATCTACATATGTTTGAACGCTCGCCATGGTTCGCGAACGACGCCCTTCGAAACAGATGATCGCGCTGTTGCGACTGCTGTCCGACCGGCCGCAGGAATGGCGGCACGGTTATGACCTGATGAAGCAGGCCGGGCTATTGTCGGGCACGCTCTACCCCCTGCTGATGCGGATGGGGGACCAGGGGCTGGTCGAGGCGCAGTGGCAGGAACCGACCCGGCCGGGCCGCCCGCCGCGCCATGCCTATCGCCTGACCGGCGCAGGGTTGGCGCTGGCGCAATCGATCGTCGAGGCTGGACTCGATGGCGATCCGTCCGGCGCGGTGCCGGCATGAGCGACACGCTCGCCCGGTTGCTGATGGCGCTGGCGACCTGCTGGCTGGGCGAGGCGCGGCGCGACTGGGCAGCGGCGATGCGTGCCGAATATTGGGAAGCGGCGGAGGCGGGCGAGGGGCTTGGCTTTGCCGCCGGGTGCCTGTGGAGCGCGGCGCGCGCGATGCTGGCGGCTCCCGAGGGGCGGTTCGCGGTCGCGACCCATGTGCTGGCGGTCGGAATCCTGGTGCCGATGGCGGGATTGCTGTTGGTCAGCGCCGCGCTTGGCTTTCCCTATCTGGCGTTCGAGGCGGTCGGCGCCGGCGCGTTGGGCAGCGGCTGGCCGCACGCGGCGGTCGATGCCGGCAACCGCAGCGGCGTGCCGCTGCTGGTGCTGCTGACCGGCGTGATCGGGATCGGGCATGTCGCGGTGGCATGGGCGCTGCTGGACCGGGATTGGGAGCGGGTTGCGCGCTTTTCCCGCGTCGGCGCGGCGATGCTGGCCACTATGGTCGCCTTTTCGGGCGTGCTATTCCTCTATGATCCCTGCGCCCTGCCACAGCTGGCCATCGTCGGCGGGGAACTGGCGCTGGTGTGGCTGGCGGTGCGCTGGCACGACGATCTGTGCGTCTGGTCCAGCGCCTGACCTGACCGGCCCCGCGCGGCCGACCCTTTCCCTTGCCCAACGTGTCCAACGGAGTGACCGACGATGATCGCTGCACGACGCCTGCTGCCGCTTGCCCTGTTGATCGGCGCGCCGGTCGCGCCGCTGTTCGCCCAGACGTCGCCGAACAAGGAGGCGGTGCGGATCGCGTCCGATCCGGGCATTACGCTGGCGGGTGAATTACAGCTGCCGCCGGGGGTGAAGCATCCGCCGGTCGTGCTGCTGCTGGGTGGTGCGACGGAGTCGCCGCACGGCATCTATCCGATGCTGGAGAAGCGGTTGCTGGCGCGCGGCATCGCGACGCTCAGCTTCGACAAGCGCGGGGTGGGCGCGTCGACCGGTCGCTTCGTCGATGCGATCGACGTGGTGCAGCGCGATGCGGCGGCGGTGCTGGCATGGCTGCGCACGCGCGGCGACGTGATCGATCCCGCGCGCATCGCGGTGCTGGGGATGAGCCAGAGCGGGGTGATCGGCCCGGCGCTGGCGGCCGCCACGCCGCGCGTCGCCGCACCGCCGATCGCGGCGGTGGTGATGTTGTCGGCCCCCGCGGGCGAGCGGGGCAAGCTGTTCCTCGATTCGATGCACGAGCAGCTGGCGACGTCGGGGATGAAGCCCGAGCCATTGGCAGGCGTGATCGAGGCGACGCGGCGCTATCTGGACGACCTGACCGGCGGGGCGGCCCCGGGGCTGGTCGCGGCGGGCCGGGCGGGGGTGGTCGATGCATTCGTCGCCGCGGGCTGGACGGCGGCGCAGGCGGAAGGGGCGGTGAAGACGCTGAGCGATCCGGCGACGTCGTCTCTCTATACCGTCGGGCCGGGTGCGGTGCTGCGGCAGCTGAAGATGCCGGTGCTGGCGCTCTATGCTGCCGGCGATACGGTGGTCAGCAACCGGCTGGCCATCCCCTCCGCACTGGGTGCGCTGAGCGACAATCCGGATGCGACGGTCGCGCGGATGCCGAAGGTCGAACATGCCTTCAAGCCGCTGGTGGTGACTGGGGACGGCACCGCGGAATATCGCGGCTGGCCGATTTCCGATCCCGATACGATCGACCTGATCGACCGATGGCTGGGGAAGCGGTTGGGGGTCGGGGGGTAGGCTTTGCCGCCGGTCGTCCCGACAAGCGCACTTCCATCGAATTACCGTACCCCGCGCAGACGGGGGCAGAGCCAAACAATCGGGCAGCTGTGTTTGCGATCCTGGACCCCCGCCTGCGCGGGGGTACGGGCGTGTCGAGACTGATGTCCCGCCCGAAGCCACGGGATCCTCGGTCGCGCCCGCAGTGACGGGGACGAACGCCGTCGCCCCGCCCTCAATAAATCCCGTCGATTTCCATCGTCAGGCGCGGGGCGGGGGGATTGAGCAGCAGGCTGCGCTTGTCGCCCAGCAACACTTCCTCCTGCCGCAGCCGGTCGTAGCGGGTGCGCGCGGCCGCCGCCGCATCGGCACCGTCGCGCAGGATGGTGGGTTTCAGGAAGACGAACAGCGTGCGCTTCTGGCGGCTTTCGTTGCGGCCCTTGAACAGTTCGCCGACGATGGGGAGGCTGCCGAGGATCGGCACCTGGCTGCGCAGCCGCTGGTAATCGTCGCTGGTGAGGCCGCCCAGAACGATCGTCTGGCCGTTGTCGGCGAGGACGGTGGTGTTCGCCGAGCGCTTGTTGGTCACGATGTCCGCCGCGCCGCTGACCTGGGTCTGGGCGATCGAGGATGCTTCCTGCGACACTTCCAGCCGGATCGTGTCGCCGGCATTGATGCGCGGCAGGACGCGCAGCGTGATGCCGACGTCCTTGCGCTCGATCGTGGTGTACGGATTGGCGTTGCCGTTGCCGGTCAGGATCGATCCGGTGCGGAACGGCACCTCCTGTGCCACGACGAACTCGCCGAGCTTGTTGTCGAGGACGGTGATCTGCGGGGTGGAGAGCAGGTTCGCCTTTTGTGAGGTGCTGAGCGCTTGCACCAGGATCGAGAAGTCGTTGCCGATGCCGATGTTGGCGGAGAGGCCACCGCCCAGCAGCCCCGCGGCGGGCACGCCCAGGACGCCGAGGATGCGGCCGAGCGAGGCGCCGCCGTTGTCGAACGACGTGCCCGCACCCCGGACCTGCGTCAGCGCCGCACCGGCGGTGCCGATCTGCACCGCCAGCTGTTCGGCGTCCTGCCCGGTGATCTCGGCGATCGCCGCCTCGATCAGCACCTGCGGGCGGCGGACGTCGAGGTCGGGGATCAGCCGTTCGATCTGGGCGATGGCGGTCGGCGTGCCGCGCACGACGACGGCGTTGATGTCGGGCGCGGGCTGGACGGTGATGTCGGGGGTGGTGAAGCCCTGTGCCGGGGTGGTCGGCTGGTTCTGCCCCACGGTGCTGATGCTGCCGCCGGTGCCGGTCGCGCCGCCAAGGCCCCCTGCGGCCCCGGCCAGCGCGCCCGCGTTCGCACCGCCGTTGGCGATCAGGCCGGACAGCGCATTGCCGGCATTGTTGCGCTGGCTGACGGTAGAGAGGCTGCGCGCGACAGGGTTGGTCGCCGACTGCTGCTGACCGAGGATGCCGCGCAGCACCTCGGTCACGCTTTCGGCATCGGCATAGTTCAGGCGGAAGACGCGGGTCGACAGCTGCGCGCTGCCGCCGCGTGCGTCAAGCGACTGGGCGATGCGGCGCGCCTCCGCGA
>CAJYRU010000277.1 GCA_913777295.1 uncultured Sphingomonas sp.
CGATGTCACGGACGAACCGGTCCTGTTCGCCCGCGTCCTGCGTCCATACCGCCGAGCCGAGGCCGAAGGGGATGGCGTTAGCGATGCGGATCGCCTCGTCGATGTCGCCAGCGCGAAAGACCATGGCGATGGGGCCGAAGATTTCCTCCGCCATCAGCGGGCTGTCGGGCGGCACGTCGGTCAGGATGCCGGCGGTCAGATAGGCACCGGGCAGATCGGGCCGCTCCCCGCCGAACAGCAATGTCGCCCCCTGCCGCTGTGCCTCGGCCAGCTGTTCCAGCACCGTATCGCGCTGTTCGAAACTGCTGAGCGGTCCCATGTCGCTGGCCGGATCGGTCGGGTCGCCCGCCTGCACCGCCCGCATCGCTGTCGAAAAGCGGTCGAGGAAGGCATCGTAGATGTCGGCATGGACGATCATCCGCTTGGCACAGATGCACGACTGGCCGCTATTCTGGATGCGCCCGGTCACCGCCGCCTTCACCGCCGCGTCGAGATCGGCCGAGGGCATGACGATGAACGGATCCGATCCGCCCAGTTCCAGCACGACCTTCTTCAGATTTCGCCCGGCCTGTTCGGCGACCGCGATGCCCGCGCCTTCGCTGCCGGTCAGCGTGACGGCGACGATGCGGTCGTCGGCGATTAGGTCGGCGATGGCGGACGATTTGATCGCCAGATTCTGGAACAGCCCCTCGGGCGCGCCGGCGTCGCGCGTCATTTCCTCCATCAGCGCCGCCACGCCCTGCACGATGCTGGCGTGTTTCAGCAGCGCGACATTGCCGGCAAGGATGGTAGGCGCAAGGAAGCGGACCGCCTGCCAATAGGGGAAGTTCCACGGCATGATCGCCAGCACTGGTCCCTGTGGCAGCCATGTCACCTCCGCCGTGCCGCCGCCGGTCAGTGCGGTACGCTGCGGCGCCAGCATCGCCGGGCCGTGATCGGCATAATGGCGGAACGCGGCGGCGCATTTGTCGACCTCGGCCAGCGCCGATGTCAGCGTCTTGCCCATTTCGTCGGTCGCCATGCGCGCGAGCCGGTCGCGGTTGGCGTCATAGGCGTCGGCGATGCGGCGCAAGAGGGCCACGCGCTCGTCGATCGGGGTAAGTCGCCAATCGGCAAAGGCGCTGGCGGCCTGCGCGACCTTCTGTTCGAGCTGGTCGGCGGTCAGTTCGGCATGGGTGGCGAACTGCTTCCCTGTCGCGGGGTTGGTGCTGTGGAACATGGGCCTCCGGGGGGTAAGTTTCACGGGTTTCGATCATCAACGTCGCGTGAGGAGACCGGTTGCGGCGGAGCAATCCCAACGGTTGGCGCATTCCGCCGCAGATTGGCGGCGCATCCCACAGCTACAATTGTAGTCATTCGCTAAGCCATTGATATTGCTATCTTCGTGAAACTGGCACGGCAGGTGCAATGTAGTCGGCATCACCGGAACTAACCGGAAATTCAGGGAGCCAACATCATGACCGCCATCCGTTTCGCCGCTTCGATCGTCCTCGGCCTGGTCGCCACCACTTCGGCATTCGCTGCCGAACCGAACGCCGCCCCGGCCCCCGTCGCCACCAGCGTCGCCGGTGCGAGCGCCGTCACCGCCGTCACCGCCGTCACGCTGGCCGCCGGTCCCGCCGCCCTCGCCTTCAAGGCATCGCCCAACGCCCGCTACTGCTTCCGCACCGAAACCACCGGCAGCCGCATCCAGACGAAGATGTGCAAGACCCGCGGCGAATGGGAAGCACGCGGCGTCGATCTCAACCGCGCACTCGCCGGACGCTGATCGCCCGACGACGCACCCGTCCCCGCCGCGTCCGACGAACACCCCGCCCCCGCTGCACCCGCAGCGGGGGCGGTGTCGCGTTACCAGCCCATCGTGCCGGGCGGACCCTTGAACGGACCGGCCAGATCGGGCGTGATCCACCCGCCGTAAAAGCCGCCCGGCTGCGGCTGCACCGGAATGCCATCGACCGTGCAGACATCGAAGGGGCCGGCGTAGAACGCGATATGGCCGGCGATGCTGCGAAAGGCGGGGGTCGGATCGGCATAGCTCCATCCGACACGCGGCAGCACGACGCCGTCGATGACGACGTCCCAATAGCGTGCCTGCCCCTTCCATTCGCACAGCGACCGGCCCGGTGCGGGACGCAGCAGGTCCATCGCGATGTCTTCGGGCGGGAGGTAATAGCTGGGCGGGTGGCTGGTCTCCAGCGTACGGACCGCGCGGCTGGTATCAGCGACGACGATCCCGCGATGCTCGATCCGGATATGCCGGTCGCACGGCGCGGCGATCGCCGGACGGGGAAAGTCCCAGACGCTGACCTGTCCCGGCCCGACGGGGTCGCGGCGCGGCGTCAACGTGCCCACCGTTGCAGCGTCGGGCGAACGCGCAGGAACCGCACGTACAACGCCTCCAGCCCCCGCAGGACGATCCGGTTGCGTGCGATCAGGCCGAAGGGACGCAGCATGGGGATCGCACGCCACATCGCCGCAAAAGCCGCCGCGCCCGACAGCATCCGCCCATTTTCCCGCGCGTGAAAGCGTTCAAGCAGCAACCGGCGATCGATCGGGCACCCGGTTCCCGGGCGGGTAACATCGACGAAATCGATCCGGCCTTTGCGGTCGAGCCGGCGCATCATCGCGATTTCCCGCGTGCAGAGCGGGCAGCCGCCGTCGAACCACACGGTCAGTCGATCAGCCATGACGGGTCCGAGAACGAATGGAATGGCGCCATCTGCATCTGGTGTATCCCGGTGGAAGTATCGCCCCGACAAAGCCGGCGTATCGACCGGCGCCGTCAACGACAGTGCAACGTCGGGCCTACAACAATATGGCCGGGGCAAAGGTTGCTGCAATCCCGGCAGGACCCTGCCACTGCCCCCGCGTCGGGCGTTTGCCGTACCGATCGCGTCCTGTTGTGAAACTGAAATCCTGTTGTACCGTTATGCGTTTGCTGCGGCAAATTCCGTGCGGCAGCCGGGGCCAACAGGAACATTACATCATGGGCGACGCGTCCGATTTCGAACTATCGCGCCGGGGCGTGCTGACCGCCGGGGCGGCGGGCGCAGCGCTGGCGGCCCATCCGCTGGCAGCGGCGGCGCAGGGGGCAGCGCCGGTGGCGGCTCCGCCGACGATGCCGGTGCGGCTGACCGTCAACGGGCGGCCAAGCGAATTGACGCTCGACACGCGCACGACGCTGCTCGACGCGCTGCGCGAACATATGAACCTGACCGGCACCAAGAAGGGCTGCGATCATGGCCAGTGCGGCGCCTGCACGGTGATGGTCGAGGGGAAGCGGATCAACAGCTGCCTGACGCTGGCGGTGATGCACGACGGCGACCGGATCACCACCATCGAGGGGCTGGGCACGCCGGACAAGCTGCACCCGATGCAGGCGGCGTTCGTCAAGCATGACGGCTATCAGTGCGGCTATTGCACGCCGGGACAGATTTGTTCGGCGGTCGCGGTACTGGACGAGATCAAGCGCGGCGTGCCGAGCCATGTGCAGGCCGACCTGACCCGGAAGCCGCAGGCCACCAACATGGAACTGCGCGAACGGATGAGCGGCAATATCTGCCGCTGCGGCGCCTATTCCAACATTGCCGATGCCATGGCGGAGGTTGCGGGCGCATGAGAGCATTCACCTATGAGCGCGCAAAGGACCCGGCCGAGGCCGCGCGGATCGTCGCCACCCGCGCAGGTGCCAGGTTCATCGCCGGCGGCACCAACCTGCTCGACCTGATGAAGCTGGAGATCGAGACGCCGACGCACCTGGTCGACGTACAGGATCTGAAGCTCGACCGGATCGAAAAGACGGCGGATGGCGGCCTGCGCATCGGTGCGCTGGTCAGCAACACCGATCTGGCGGCCGATGAGCGCGTGCGGCGCGATTACGGCGTGCTGACCCGTGCGATCGTCGCGGGCGCTTCGGGACAGCTCCGCAACAAGGCGACGACGGCGGGCAACCTGCTGCAACGCACGCGCTGTCCCTATTTCTACGACACCAACATGGCGTGCAACAAACGCAAGGTCGGGTCGGGTTGTGCCGCGATCGGCGGCTATTCGCGGCAATTGGGCGTGATCGGCGTATCGACCGACTGTATCGCAACCTTTCCCGGCGACATGGCGGTGGCGATGCGCGTCCTCGACGCGGTCGTCGAGACGATCGACGGCAGCGGCGCCACGCGGCGCATTCCGATTGCCGAGTTCCACCGGCTCTGGGGCAACCGGCCTGATCTGGACACGGTGCTGCAGCCCGGCGAGCTGATTACCGCCGTCACGCTGCCCCGCCCGATCGGGGGAAAGCATTTCTACGAGAAGGTCCGCGACCGGGCGTCCTATGCCTATGCACTGGTGTCGGTTGCCGCCGTGATCCAGCGCGACGGCACCGGCCGTGTCGCGTTCGGCGGCGTCGCCCCCCGGCCCTGGCGCATCGAGGCGGCCGATGCCCTGCTGCCGCAAGGGGCCGCCGCCTTGACGGCTCGCGCATTTCAGGGCGCAACGCCGACCAAGGACAATGCCTTCAAATTGCCGCTCGCAACCCGCGCGCTGGCCTCCGTCATCGCGCAGGCGAAGGGGTAACCCCATGAAGTTCGAAACCCCCGCCGGCACCAACCCGATCGACCGGCAACAGGTCGTCGGCCGCGCCCGTCCGCGCATCGACGGCCCGAAAAAGGTCGCCGGCCTTGCCCCCTATGCGTTCGAACATGCCCGCGATGTGCCGAACGCCGCGTACGGCGTGATCGTCGGCGCAGGCGTCGGCAAGGGCACGATCCGCTCGATCGACCTCAGCGCCGCGCGCGCCGCGCCGGGCGTGCTGGCGATCGTCACCGCCGACAGCGCAGGCCCGTTGGGCAAGGGGCGGATGAATACCGTCAAGCTGCTCGCCGGCCCGTCTGTCGACCATTATCATCAGGCGGTGGCGGTGGTCGTCGCCGAGACGTTCGAACAGGCGCGCGCCGCCGCCAACCTCGTCCGCGTCGATTATGCGCGCGCCAAGGGGCGGTTCGACCTTGAGCAAGGGCTGA
>CAJYRU010000278.1 GCA_913777295.1 uncultured Sphingomonas sp.
CGCTGGGCAAGGACCCGCGCTATACCTTTCCCAATGACGATGCCGGACGGGCGCAGATCATGGCGCTGGTCCAGAACCGCCTGACCGACATCCGCGCCCGGATGCCGCGCGCGTTCAACACGCTGGCCCCGGGCAATGTCGAGGTGAAGCGTATTCCGGCGGTCGAGGAAGCCGGCGCACCGGGTGCCTATGGTGGTCCGGGGTCGATCGACGGCAAGGTGCCGGGCAAGATGTGGATCAATCTGCGTACGACCGAACTCTGGACCCGCTATTCGTTGCCGACCCTCGTCTATCACGAGGCGATCCCGGGCCATGTCTGGCAGGGGGAATACACCTTCCGCCTGCCGCTGATCCGTTCGCTGCTGCAGTTCAATGCCTTTTCCGAAGGCTGGGCGCTGTATGCCGAACAGCTGGGCGACGAGCTGGGCGCCTATGACGGCGATCCGGTCGGGCGGCTGGGCTATCTCCAGTCGATCGCGTTTCGCGCCTGCCGCATGGTCGTCGACACCGGGCTGCACGCGAAGCGCTGGACCCGCGAACAGGCGGTGCATTGGTTCGCCAGCACCAACGGATCGAGCGTCGAGGAAGTATCCGGCGAGGTCGACCGCTATTGTTCGTGGCCGGGGCAGGCGTGTGGCTACAAGGTCGGTCATTCGGAGATCAACCGCCTGCGCGACCGGGCGAAGGCGGCACTTGGGCCGCGCTATGACTTCAAGGCGTTCAACGACATGGTCGTGCAGGGCGGCGGGGTGCCGATGACGGTGCTGGGACGGAACGTCGATGCGTTCGTGGCGGCGCGAAAGGCCTGACGCCCCCTTCCCTATCCACGAACGTCATTCCAGCGCAGGCTGGAACCTCCTGCGGCTCCTGTCCCGCGCTAACTGCGAGCGACCCCAGGCTGCGCTGGGGTGACGTGCGTGGCCGGCGAGACCGTGTCGCCTGCAGGGTCCACCGCCACCCGCCGCCGCGGCAGCGCCTCGGGCATTTCGTCGCGAATATAGGCCAGCATCCCCTCGCGCAGCGAACAGCGCAGGTCGAACGCGCGGGCGGCGTCGGAGGCGGTCGCAAGGATGCGGACCTCGATCGCGTCGGACTTGGTATCGGTCACCTGCAACACATGCGCCCGCCCGTCCCAGAGCGGGTCCGCCTTCACCAGCTCCTCGAACTTCTCGCGCAGGCGGGGGACATTGGTGGTGGGGTCGAGCCAGAAGAAGGCCGAGCCGAGCAGCCCGCTGGTCGTGCGGGTCCAGTTCTGGAAGCTGGATTCGAGGAATTTCGACACCGGCACGACCAGACGCCGCTCGTCCCACAGGCGGACGACGACATAGGTCAGGCGGATTTCCTCGATCCGGCCCCATTCATTCTCGATGATGACCACGTCGTCGATACGGATCGGTTCGGTAAAGGCCATCTGCACGCCGGCGATGATGTTCTTGAGTGCCGGTTGCGCGGCCGCCCCGACCGCGAGGCCCGCCAGGCCCGCCGACGCCATCAGCGTGACGCCGATCGACCGGATGCTGGGGATTGATAGCAGCATCAGGCAGATGGTGATGAACCCGATCGCGATGATCGCGATGCGGCCGAGGATGGCGCTGCGCGTCCGCCGCCTGCGGGCCTGCAGATTGTCGGCGACGGTAATGTCGGTCGCGACCTCGATTGCCTGCACCGACGCGCGGATCATGGCGATCGCGAACCATCCCATGAGCAGCGGGACGGTCAGCCCGGCGATCTGCGTCCACAGATCGTCCCAACGATCAGGCAGGCGAAGCGGCCGGCGAACGCTCGCCAGCGCCATCGCGACCAGGATCCAGCGCATCGGCCGCCACGCATGGTCGACGTAAACGTCGTCCACCGACCCCGGCGTCCGTGCCGCAAACCGGCGCAGCACGCGGAATGCGGCGGCATGAAGCAGCAGCGCGGCGAGCACCGACAGGACGATCGTGCCCAGGTCGACCGCCGCGGGCGGCAGGGTGTTCAGAAGGCGGTCCAGCTCTCGCATCATGACCGCCAACACGCCGCGCCGCACCATGTTCCGACCCGTGCGCCATGCGGTCGCAACACTTGGCTTTCGCCCCCCGACCGGCTAGGTTGTCGCCCAACCGAAACATTCCCCGAAAGCATCGAAACTTGACAGACGCGACGCTGATCGCCGACCCATCCGACATCGCCCCTATCTCGATCGTGGACGAGATGCGGTCGAGCTATCTCGACTATGCGATGAGCGTCATCGTGTCCCGCGCGCTGCCCGACGTGCGCGACGGGTTGAAGCCGGTGCATCGGCGCATCCTCTATTCGGCGCAGGAAAGCGGCTTCGTACCGGGCAAGGCGTATCGCAAGTCGGCGCGCATCGTCGGCGACGTGATGGGTAAATATCACCCGCATGGCGATACCGCGATCTACGACGCGTTGGCGCGCATGGCGCAGCCCTGGTCGATGCGGCTACCGCTGATCGACGGTCAGGGCAACTTCGGGTCGATGGACCCCGATCCGCCCGCCGCGATGCGCTATACCGAAGCACGCCTCGCCAAGTCGGCGATGGCGCTGCTCGACGATCTCGACAAGGATACCGTCGATTTCGTGCCGAACTATGACGGGTCGGAACGTGAGCCGGCCGTGCTTCCGGCGCGGTTCCCCAACCTGCTGGTCAACGGCGCGGGCGGAATCGCGGTCGGCATGGCGACCAACGTGCCGCCGCACAATCTGGGCGAGGTGGTCGATGCCTGCCTCGCCACGATCGATCGCCGGGTCGAGGGCGGCGAGCCGCTGACCCATGAGGAGCTGTGTGAAATCGTGCCCGGGCCGGATTTCCCGACCGGGGCGCTGATGCTCGGCCGCGCTGGCGCGCGCGCCGCCTATGCCGGCGGGCGTGGGTCGATCATCCTGCGGTCGCGTCACATCGTCGAGGCGCGCGGCGAACGCCGATCGATCGTGCTGACCGAAATTCCGTTCCAGGTGGGCAAGTCCGGGCTGGTCGAGAAGATCGCCGAGGCCGCCAAGGACAAAAGGATCGAGGGCGTCAGCGACATTCGCGACGAATCGAACCGCGAAGGCGTGCGGATCGTCATCGACCTGAAGCGCGATGCGACCCCCGATGTCGTGCTGAACCAGCTGTGGCGGCACACCCCGGCGCAGTCGAGCTTCGCCGCGAACATGCTGGCGATCCGGGGCGGCCGCCCCGAACTGCTCAACCTGTCGCAGATTATCGACGCGTTCGTCGGCTTCCGCGAAGAGGTCATCACCCGCCGGTCGAAGTACGAACTGGCCAAGGCGCG
>CAJYRU010000279.1 GCA_913777295.1 uncultured Sphingomonas sp.
CCACCCCGACGGCGTGGGGCGTGAAGGTCGGAGACGACCTGGCCGTCAGCCCAATCGCGGTGCCGGCAGGCTACGCGATCCACGACGTGACGGTGACCGGGCCGCATACGATCAGCATCGGCCTGACCGCTCCTCTGCTGGTGGTTGGAGCCAGCTATTCGATCCAGTGCCGGGTGCGGCGCTTCAACTGAACTTGGAGACATCCATGGCCACTACCGCCCGCCTCGACCTTTCGGTCTGGCGCAACGATGACACATGCGAAATCCCGGTGCGGGTGCGGGGGATCGACCTGGCGGCCGTCGCCATGGCGATGGAGGTGCGATTGGCACCCGATACGCCCGGTGCGCCATATATTCGGCTCGACAAGGTCACCAACGGCAATGCCGAGGGGCTGCGGGTCGCGGGAGTCGAGCAGGTCGACGGCGTGCCAGAAAGCGACCTGCGAATTCGTATCAACAAGGCGACCCGGCAGGCGCTGCCCTACGCCGGCGAGGTGGGCGATGCCGCGACGCTTGCGTACGCGCTGGTAATCGCTGGCGTCACGCGCTTGGTCGGTAAATTCGTCGTGCTGGCATCCACCTATGCCAGCGACAACGCGCCGGCTGATCGTCCCGGCGGCGGCGGCGCTTCCGGAGGCGACAGCCCCGCCACCGGAGCGGTGCTGGAGATCGACCGGGACCGCGCTACGGTGCTGACGATCGGTGGTCTGGACTTGATCGCACCGCTGGCCGCCCAGATCGCTGCGGCGGCCGATACCGCGTCGGGGCAGGCGGACCGGGCCGTAGCAGCAGCAGCGGAAAATCCGTCTTTGCGTGAGCTTGGCCCCGACCTGCTGCCTGGCGCGGCGCGCGACAACGCGATGGGCGGCGGCGCGCAGCCGATCAATGATTTTTACGGATCGGCGGGCTTCCGTATTCCAGCGGGAGCGACGGGGGCAGGCTCTACCATCTATTTTCAGGCCACCGCGCTCGACGGCGCGCGCTTGGCTGGATCGAAAATCAGGCTGTACCTATACGGGCAGACCACCGGTGCGTTTGATCGGCCGACGATCGAATATCTCTTCACCAAGCGTGCCGGCACGACCGCCCAGCGGCCTGCAACGCTGATTGAAAAGACGGTGACTGGCGGGGTCTATCGCTTCGTCATCGACTATACGATCGATGCGGCGGACACCGCATTCGATCTGGCCATTCAGACGGGCGCGGCGGCGGCTGCATCTGGCGAACAGACGCTACGGATCGGCGGGCTATTCATCAATTTCGTGTCGTCCACGACCGGCCTTCCCGCCGCCGAGATGACCGCACAGTCGCGCGTTCAGGTGCTACCCCAGCGGGCGGTGACAGTCGCGGAGAGCAACGGCACCTTCACGAGCTTGGCGCAGGCCTTCGCGGCCCTCACCGACGCGTCTGCGGCACGGCGGTACGAGGTGATCCTTCTGCCGCATTCGGGCGGCTATTGGGACGCCACCGAGCTTGCGGTGCCGCGCTATGTCGATGTCACCGGCTATGGTCGTGCGCAGGTGCATATCCGGGGGTATCAGGCCCCGTCGACATCGCTTGCCGCTATCACCGCCAATTCGACTCTGCGGGTCGAGAATGACACCCGTTTGCGCAACCTTCGGGTCACCGGTCAGAATAATCGCTATGCCGTCCACGCCGATCATCCGACGATGGTCGGACAGCGCATTGTGTCGTCGGATTGCACATACGAGCATTTCGGCAATCAGGAGGCCATCGACTGGCAGGCGGCAAACGGCGGCAATCCAGCGGGTGTGTGGCGGTCGGATTGTCCTTGGGGCATCGGCCTTTTCCCCGGCACACTGATCCGCTTCGATGACGGCTGCAAGCTGCGCGGGCGGCGAAATTCGGTCCTTTGTCATACCCTAAACCCGAATGACTGGCCGTCCGTTCTGAATAATCGCGGCGGGCGGTTCGAGTTCATCGACAGTTTCACTGAGCATGTCGAGGAGTCGGAGGCGATGATCTTCCAGAGCTTCGACAGCGGCCATCGCCACGTCCTGCAGATCGGCGGCAGCCGTTTCCAAGGGAAGATCAGCCATTCGGTGCAGGCGGGTACGCAAGCGGAATGGATCGCGGTCGGGCACGCGCCTGCTGGCACGACCTTCGAAGGCTTCCCAAACGCCGTCACAGTTTATCCCTGACAAAAGGATCGCCGACATGACCACGCCGCCCCCCGCGCGCTGGTGCGCGTCCCTATGACTGGCACCACATCAATCGACAGCTTCGCAGCGAAGGCTGTCGCCGCCGGTCCAGCTACCGTCGCGCCGCCCAGCTTCGACGGGCAGGGGTGGCTGGTTGTCGTCAACCTGGCCTTGATGACCGCCGCCTTCGTGCTGGCGATCATGATGGCGGTGGACATGGCCCGGCACATTTGGCGCTGCCGGCATAGCGATATGCCGCGCCATCCGGTGACGGTGTGGCGCGTAATGGTCCTGTGCTTTTCCGTCGGCATCTGCCTGCGCAGCGGCGCGGCTGCGATGGTCCTTTGGGGCTGGGATCCGGTTCGTCCTGGAGCTACCGGCGCGCTGCTGCTGATGCAGCGGATGATCGATCCGGTCGCCGTGGCCTTCGGCCTCACCGGGCTCGCAATCGCGTATCTTTCCTCACCGGGCGTGGTCCATCAGCTGCGCCGCCGCCCGCTGCCGTTCGACCTATGGAAGACGCTGCCGATGCTGTGGCGGCCGGCGGCGATCGTCGCACTGTCGCTGGTCGCGGCAGTCGGCGTGGTAGCCACGCGATGACCGGCCGCCTGTTGGCCACTGCTGGCGCGCTGGTGCCGGTCGCCGCTGCTGTGGCTCAGGACAAGGGGGCGACGGTGGAAGCCTCGGTCCCTGTCGTATGGCACTTCCTCGGCTATCCCTTTGAGGCGGGCAGCATGATCGCGGCGCTGTGCGCGTGCGTGGCGGTGCGTTTCTATGTCGTGCAGACCGAGCGGAAGGCGCACCGCTGGACGGTCGACGTGCCGGTGTCGGTGCTGTCGGGCCTCTTTACCGCCGGGCTGGTCATCTCGCAGCGGCCTGAGCCGCTGTGGGCGCTGATGACCGGGACCGGGATCGGCGCGCTGGGTGCCGGTATCATCTCGATCGCGCTGACGTGGGTGCAGCGCGCCACTGGCCCGTTCGCGCCTGATGCGAAGGTGGATTGAACCCCGCCCGCCGGACTGTGCGGCGAGCGAGGTCCAGTGCTCCCCGCAAGGAGCGTGCCGCCGCCCTGTTGCGCCGTAGGACAACAAATGCCGCAGAGCGGTAACCCAACCTCTCTACTAGGCGAATGTGTTCAAACCGTTGCAGCAATATGTCGATGCGTTGCGCGCTTTGCGGGCGGCTGGGCCGACGGACTGCAAGGGATGCAAACTGATCCGTCGGCCACGGTAGGACAACCGCCCCGGCACTCTCGCATGCCGCGCGTGATCCACAATAGCGCTGCGACGATCCCACCAGAATTGCGATGAACTGAGTTGAACCCCGGTCACCAGGGGGGACGGTGACCGGGGTTCGGCGCCCTTGGGAGAAGCGTGCCGCCGCCGTGGCTGTCGCTGGAGCGACCGACAACGTCGAAGCGCCGGCCCGCCCCTTATCCGCGTCAGACGTATGCAAATCCTTACCGCCGGGTGGGCGGGCTCTTTGAGAGGTACAGGCAATGGCAATCACACTGGGCCAGCGGTCGCTGGCGCGGCTCGTCGGCGTTCATCCTGATTTGGTCCGCGTGGTGAAGCGCGCGGCGGAGATGGCGGAGAAGCGCGACGATTTCACCGTGCTCGAAGGCGTCCGCACGCGCGAGCAGTGCTTCATCAACTTCGGCAAGGGCCGCACGCCCGCGCAGTGCAAGGCGGCTGGCGTGCCGGCAAATTACGCCTCGCCGACCGCCGGCAAGGTGACGTGGCTCGCCAACCCGTTGTCGTCGAAGCACCACCCCCGCCCCGACGGATACAGCCATGCTGTCGACCTTGCGCCCTTTCCAATCGACTGGAACGACCTGGCGCGCTTCGACCGTATGGCCGCGCTGTTGCTGGCGGCAGCGAAGGCCGAGGGGGTTGCGATCCGCTGGGGCGCCGACTGGAACGCGAACGGCAAACCCCGCGAGCGCGGCGAGACGGACAGCCCGCATTTCGAGCTCGCGCGGTGACCGCCGCCCTCGCCCTGCTGCGCCGCGTCTGGTGGCTGATCCCAATCGCCGCCCTCGCCGCCGGCTGGCTGTGGACCGACCGCAAGCTTGCCGACACTCGCCTGACGCTCGCCAACGAGCGGATCGTCCGGGCGCAGGATCTGGCGGACGCAGAGGCGGCGAAACTGAAGGCGGAGCGCGATGGCGCCGAGCGGATCGCCACCGCCACCGCGGCCTACGCCGATCGGCTCGCCCATCGCGTACCGATCATACTCGAAAGCACGAACACCGTGAGGGAATATGCACAGACTAATGCTGGCCGCTTGCGCTGCCGCAATGCTGACCGGGTGCGGTCGATCGACCTGCTCGACGCCCGCCTTGCCGCGGCTGCCCCTGCCGCCGCCGCCGGCGACCGCACCGTGCCTGCCGACGCCGCAGCACCGGCAGGCGGACGGTAGCGCCACGGCAGCCGACGACGACGCCACCATCCGCGACGGCCGATTCGATCTGGCCGCCTGCGACGACAAACGCCGCCTCGCTGTCGAGGCGTGGCCGCGCTGACCTTCTTTCGGAGATCGATATGAAAAAGGTTCTGTTCTTTCCGCCCACGCACGTATCGCCGTTGCCCGTACTCCTCGAGATGCCGGATGCAGCGGCTGCCGCACTGGTTTCCGCCGGAGCTGGTGCATACCCGCTTCAGCTGCCGGGCGATGCGCCGTTAGTGCCGACGCCCCTTCTGTCGATCTCCGGCACCCCTGCAGCAGCAATGGTAGGCAGCGCTGACACCTTCACGCCGACAATCGCCGGGGGCACACCCCCCTACAGCATGTCGGTCGCCAGCGGTGCCCTGCCAGGCGGGCGCTCGATCGCCGGGCTTGCCGTGACCGGCTCGTACACCGCTGCCGGATCGTTCTCCTACACGCTCAGGGCAACCGACAGTAAGGGTGCCACGGCCGACCTGCCGGTGACCCTGACGGTAGCGGGAAATACCGCCGCCAACGTCGTCGCGATCGGCACGGGCGGGCGCATGGCGACCAACGTCCAGCAGGTCAACGCGACCAAGCTGCGCCTGCGTTCGCGGTCGTTTACCCGCGCTGCCGGTTCGCCCTACCAGACCTTCGCCTTCCCGCTGTGGTATATCGATGATGCTGGCGTAGAACAGGTTGTCCGCCTGCCCGATGGCCTGACCGCGAAGTGCCAGTTCGACGTTTACACGAGCGGCACCATCGTCAATGCCGCCGGTGATCGGACCGCCGCCGGCACGGTGAATGGTGCCGCAACCTACACCGTCGCGAATGGCGCTGCGGCTGCGGCGACCGGTGGGGCGATCCCGTACCTGTTTTGCCGCCTCGACTTGAGCGGTATCCCGCTGGGCGCTGCGGTGCTGGCGACGCTGGAAATGGATGCGCCGGCAACCGGGTGGTTCATGACCATGACGGACGCCACCAGCACGAGTACGTCGGGCGAGAACATCTACTACGGCGGCACGACCAGCATCGGCACCTTCGGGGCCATGGGGGCGAACGGTGGCTCCGCCCAGACCCGCGCTCTTCGCCCACTGGTCATCATCGGCGAGCCTACCAGCGGCGGACTGGAACCTGTTGTCGCGATCGGCGACAGCAACACGCTCGGCACCCGCGGTCCCGGCCGTCCGGGACAGGACGGCAGCAGCGCGCAGAGCGGCATGGCAGCGTTCGGCCTCTTCCAGGCAACCCAGCCCTACTCGGTGTTCGGCAAGAGCGGCGACCGTGCGGCATGGTGGAACAGTGCGCCTGACAACAGCTTCCGTTTTCAGGCTCTAGCGTGGTTCAAGAACGGACGCGCGCTGCTCAATCTCGGCACGAACGATCTCGCTGACGTGCCGAGCGCAACGGACACTGTCGTCAGTTCGGCACTGACGGCAAACGTCCGCTCGCTCCGTCCGAAGATCAAGGCTGCAATGGGGGGCACGGCTCGTATCGGTCAGGCGTTCATCCTGCCCCGCGTCACGCAACAAACCGGCTTCCTCGATGCAGTGAGTCAGACGGTGCAGACCGGATACGCGAACACCGACGCCGCTCGCCCCGCCTACGATGCAGCGATCACTGCCGACGTCGGCGTCGCTGGTCGTGCACTCGACTTCACGATCAACCCGCGCATTCTGGTCAACGACCCGGCTGCAACGGACCGGTGGAAAACCGATGGCGCCACCCTGCATTACCTTGAGGCGGACGGTACGCACGTCAACCAGGCGGGCGCGCAGGCCGCGTCGGAAGCCTATCGCTTGGGAGCGTCGGCATGATCGCCTTTCTATTAGCCGTACAGGCCGTGTTCCTGACCCCCGGTCAGACATGGCCTGCGCCGGTCCCGCCGACGATTGTTGCGCCCGGCGTGAACGGCGCGGCGCGGGTGCGTGCCGATGCCTCTGACGTGACGATCGGCCCGGTCGTCGTTCGCGATGCCTACCGGGCTGTCGAGACAGATGCCGGCGTCGATACGCCGCGCATCCGTATCCGGGGGCTGACCGCAACCGGCCTGACGCGCGACGGCATTCGCCTGCGCGTCGCGCCGGGGGCGGTGATTGAGGATTTCGACCTGTCCCACGCCGACGCCCCGTCGACTGGGGAGCATCTGCCGCAGGGGATCGCGATCACCGGGGGTGATGGCATCACCATTCGGCGCGGCCGGGTAGCGGGGTTCCGAATGCCGACTACCCCCGGCACCTATACCAATGGCGACGGGATCGCGACCGAGGGCGCGACCAGCGGGACCATCCTCGACGTGGCCGCGATCGATAACAGCGATGGCGGCTTCGACATCAAGGGCACGTGGGCGCTCGATCGACTGATTTCCGAGCGCAACGGCCGGGATTATCGGTTCTGGGGGAGCGTCACCGCCGGCACGCTGACCGCGAAAGGGTGGTCCAGTGCCGCGATCTGGGTCGGCAAGGGCGCACGGGTTCGCGTCGACCATCTGATCGCCAGCAACGATAACGTCGCGCCGCTGTTGATCGTCGCCGGCAGTACGGATGTCGAGATAGCCCGCTGCACGCTCGATCGTCCAGCCGGCGCGGTTCTGGTCAAGTCCGAAGGCTCGAAGAACCGCGTCGTCCTGGGTGCCGGTTGCCGCTAGCCGTTACCAAGCAGACTGCCAGATCGCGTCCTGTTCGCACTGAGCGGAACAGAATCTTCCGTCCTTGGCCGGCGCCCCGCACTGGCACAGCCCGGTGCGATCGCAGAATTGCCACAGCCAGCGCATGAACCTGCGCATATCATCCCTCCCTGTAATCGTCGCAGTTGCCCCCGCGACTGAATTGCCTATGTCACCGCGAGCGCAACCGTTTGGCAACAGGAAATCCGTCCATTTCGAATAGGTTGTCTCGTTTTGACCCCCATATTGACCTGTATCGATCTAAGTACCACTGGCGTTAACAAATCTCGATCGGGGCTTGGGATTGAAACGCCGTAATGGTTTGCGCTTCGAGCACTACCGATTGAAACTTAAACTGGCAGCTCAGCGTCAGCGCGGGGACGGGAATGCAAATCACTACGGTTCGCGAAACCAACCCAAGGGAGGGGTACTGGGATGCTTTGAGGGCCGTCCTGATGATCCTCGGTATACCCTACCATGCCGCATTGGCTTATCGGCCTGAGCACCCGTGGGCCGTCACGGCAGGTAATGGCGGATTAGTTTTAGATATTTTTGCTGAAACGATACATACGTTCCGAATGCCTGCTTTCTTTATCGTTGCAGGATATTTCGCCGCAATGCTGCTCCGTCGTAGATCAGTAAGCGATTGGTTTCGTGGCCGCATTATTCGCTTGGGTATTCCACTAATTGCATCTGCGATACTTATAGTACCTGCTATGAATGCGATAACGGTTGCAGTTGGAGGAATTAAATCAACAGTCTTTTTGGATTTACTCGACCTTTACAGTTACCCAAGTACGGTATGGATTCGTCATCTCTGGTTTCTTTGGGTATTAATCGTATTCTGCGCCATTACGGCTTTATTGTGTAAACTGAGCTATACCGTCCGGATCGGGGTGGTTTCGACTAAGCATCAAGGTGCGATCATCAAACGCTTATCGATATTTTTTCTGTTAGCGGCGGTTGGCATAGGGTTGTACGAGGCGGTCGCAGTAGGTGTTATATACAATAATATCGCCAACTCTTCTATTTTGATTGGCCTGTTTCGATTCCGAGAAATTATAGCAGAGGCACCATTCTTTATTGCTGGTTACGCCTTGAACCGAGCCGGAATGGTGCGAGATGCCTTACTAGTCTCGCGGCCCTCTATTGCTGCTTTTGGGCTTATTGGACTGGTTATCGCAGTCATAGCTGCTCATGATGATAATTACATGTTAAGCCGCATGGCAGCTCCAGCGGCAACATTGGCTATTGTGCAGTTTGGCATGTGGGCTGCCCACGGATTTGTCGATCCAAAAAACTCAACCGTT
Source organism: uncultured Sphingomonas sp. (assembly GCA_913777295.1). Taxonomy (GTDB): domain Bacteria; phylum Pseudomonadota; class Alphaproteobacteria; order Sphingomonadales; family Sphingomonadaceae; genus Sphingomonas. The sequence continues at coordinate 8,564 of CAJYRU010000279.1, forward strand.
CGCTGGCTAGTCGATGCATCTTTTGTGATTTATATATTTCACCTTCCAATTGTGATCGTGACAGCATTTCTATTTAGCCATCTTAATTGGAATGGTGCTGTTGAAGTGACAGTAATTTCCTTCATTACATTCGCAATGTCAGCCCTATGTGCCAGCATCGTACGCAAATCATCTGCGCTTAATTTTCTCTTCAACGGCATTCCAAAGCGACATCGATGTGCGCCGTTGTCGCCGGTACACTTGTAACTGCTCGGCCGAGCGCGCGGTAGAGTCGCTTGAGAGTCGTAATGTCCGAAATTGCCCGTTCCCATTCTGTTCTCATTGGCGCTACATGGTCCGCCTTGGTGATTAGGGACAGGCGCTATGGGTACGGTACAGCTTCACGACGTTGCATATGAGCTGGTCCCGAGGTCGCTCCCGTTCTTTCTGAGCCGCACGCCGGCGGGGTTTCCCTCCCCGGCGCAGGACGACATGGAAGAGCCGATCGACCTCGGGGCGTACCTGGTCGAGCATCCGGCAGCATCGTACATTATGCGGGTCGATGGCGGGTCGATGGCCGGCGCCGGGATCAACCACGGCGACCTGATCGTCGTGAACAGGGCCAAGCGCCCGCGGCCCGGGTCGATCGTCGTCGCGCTGGTCCATGGCGACCGGACCTTGAAGCGGCTGAAGCACATGGACGGCCGGCACTGGCTGGTGCCGGAGGCGGAAGGCTTCCCGCACATTCTGGTCGACGAATATGTCGAGATCTGGGGCGTCGTCGTCGGCGTCGCGCGGCGGGTGTCGTGACCGCGCCGATCGCGCTGATCGACTGCAACAACTATTACGTCAGCTGCGAGCGCGCCTTCGACCACAGCCTGGTCGGCGTGCCGGTAATCGTGCTGTCGAACAACGATGGCTGCGCGATCGCGAGGAGCCAAGAGGCCAAGGCACTCGGCATCAAGATGGGCGACCCGGCCCACCACCTGCGCGACCTGATCCGGCAGCACGGCATCAAGGTCCGGTCGTCGAACTATACCCTCTATGGCGACATGCAGCGGCGCGTCGTCGCCGCCGTCGAGCCGTTCGTGCGCGACTTCGAGATCTACTCGATCGACGAGATATTCCTTGACCTGTCGGGGTTCGAGCATCGCGACCTGGTCGCCCATGCCCATGCCATGCGCGCGCAGGTCCAGCTATGGACCACCATCCCCACCTGCGTCGGCATCGCGCCGACCAAGACGCTGGCGAAGCTGGCAAACGCCACCGCCAAGAAGCGCGCCGAGTTCGGCGGCGTCGCCGACCTGCGCGACGAGGGCGTGCGCGAGGCGGTGATGGCGACGTTCCCGGCCGAGGACATATGGGGTGTGGGCGGCGCGACCGCGCGCAAGCTGGCCGACATGGGGATCACCACTGCTGCGGCGGTGCGGGACATGCCGCTGAAGCAGGCGCGCGGGATCGGGACCGTTGTGCTGGAGCGGCTGGTGGCAGAGCTACAGGGCGTGCCGGCGGCGGCCGTGGAGACAATCGAGCCGACCCGCAAGGGTATGGCGGTGACCCGCAGCTTCGGGAAGCCGGTCCACGACTTCCACGGCATGATGGGCGCGCTGTCGCAATATGCCATGCGCGCCGGCGAGAAGCTTCGCCAGCATGGGTTGGTGGCCGGTCGCTTCACCGCGTTCTTCCACACGAACAGACACAAACCCGATCGGCCGCAATATGCAGGGTCGCGGTCGACGACCCTGCACCCGATGACGTCGGACAGCTTCGAACTCATCGCCGCGGCGCGTCGCTGCGCCGAGAGGGCGTGGCGGGACGGCTATGCCTATACCAAGGCCGGCGTGCTGCTCGACGACTTGCTGCCGGCAGGCGATCGGCCGCTCACGCTGTTCGAGGGCGACACCGCGGCGCGCGACCGGTTGATGGCGGCGTTAGATGCGGTGAACGGGAAGTATGGGCGGTTCACCGCTGTTCCGGCCGCGCAGGGGTTCAGGCGGCAGTGGAAGCTGAGGTCGGAGATGAAGTCACCAGCTTGGACGACCAATCTTAAGCAAGTGCCTAGCGTCCGGGCGTGATCAAAGCCGACCGAAAACCATTTCATTCTGGAACGGCATTCTGTCAGACTTCGGCCGGCGAAAGTGACGCTCGAGAGCCAAATCTATCTCTCGTAGCGCTTCTGCCCCCAACATACATACTGGAACTACCGCCTCATCATTCAGCATTGATAGGTGGGTAGAAGTAATGAGATTCAAATATAAGTAACCGCCAAGGGGCAATACGGCAGGAATTATTGGTATGTAAACGAGCCGATTAACCTTGCGTGCTGAGACGTTGCTTATCCAGCCTCGCGCTTCCTCGTCATTCATCACCCCCTCAAGGCTACTTGCCAGACTCTCAAGTGGAATAATTGGACAAACAACGGCGCTCTCGTTGAAAACTCTGTCGTTCTCCGCGTCCAAGTCACACTCGTGCGTTAGTATCAGGACCATACCGCTCACGACAGCGAAGCGTCCTGCTTCGTCGTCGAACGTGGGATATCGAGTATTGGAAACAACCATTCCCGCGCCCAGCGCCGCATTGGCGACGGGGCCGTAGAATCGGTCAAAATGTGGCGGAGGACTCGCGTTCGCAACCGTAAACGCAGCTCGCTCGTCCATGCGTTACAGCAGTTCGACCAGCGTAGTTGATGAGCGCAACGCTGCCCGCAAAGCACCGTCGATCGCCGCAGAAACCTCTACCTGCCCCGCCGGCAAGGGGGCAAACAGAATATGTCTAAGCTCAGCGGATGCTACGTTCTGTAGGCTCTCGTCGACAGGATTGCGATCCGTGGTGCCGCGCGACGCGTTGTCACGGGCTTCAACAGGAATCTGAACTGGCGGGATAAGCATTATGGGGGATGCCGGTATCGCCACAGTCAAGCTGTAAGTAGCCAACCGCAACCATCCGTTATCTGGCAGTGCCCGTGTCTGCGGACCGGTAAATGAATTGACGAGAGCGTTCATTCAGACTCTTCCTCGTCCAGAGTCCCGTCAGCCAGCGATACCAAACTGGACAGCGTGCTCTCGAAAATTGACCGGTCGGCCTGCCTGAGGTTCGTCATCAGATTGCCGACAACATGGGCAGCCGCCGGCGCACTTAGCCGGATGCGACCCGTTTGCACGTAATCCTGACCGCCCTCTGCCGTAGCAGGACCTACCGCATTCGGCCGAAATCCACCGAACGACAAGAATGTAGGTTGCACTGAGAAGAACGAAAGATCCAGGTCACGCCCAAGCCAAGCCACCATGCAGAAATCGGCCGTGGTAGGTCCGAACGCATGTGGGTTAACCACCTGCGACGTCTCCTTCAGGCCATATTTCTTCCAGCCGGATTCGGGGGCTTCGTCGATCTCAGGCTTCCCAGTCATGTACCACCCCTAGAACTGTACATGGAATATGCCACGTAGATAACCAAACCGTAAACCGCGCCTTGGTTCAATTTCGCGGCAAAGGCAAGGATCGCCCTGCAGGCAATAGGGCTCAGCGATGCGCTCACTCTCTGTTCGTCGACGGCACCCAAGGCTCCCTTGCGCCCAGCCGTCGCTCGTCCACCTGGAAGTGCTGAGCCAGCACTAGGCGGTCCGCCTCGTTCAGCCACTCCGGCGTCCCGCGGTGTACGAACTGCTGCAGGTAGGCGACGTTGCGGCCAATGAGTCGCGACAGGGCGGACAGGCTCTCGCCCCGATCGGCGGCCAGCGCGACCAGCGTAGCGCGGACCTCGGCGGGCGTGGCGGTGGTCAAGCATGAGCCTCCCCGTTTGCGCCGGCCGAAACCATCCCCTGCCCTCTCCGACCACTCTCCATGGCGTCAACCGTCGCCGATCGGCTGGCAGATGTCGAGCGCTGAACGCGCCGATTCGCACGCAGCTTTCGACGTCATGCGCCATTCAGACAAAACCAATGCCCCTGAGGGGCATCAACGGCGGGTAGAAGCGTGAACATGTGCGAGAACACACTGTAATTGCTGGATTTACGCTCGACTGTTAATCGAGCGGCCGTAGGTTCGAATCCTACTCAGGGAGCCAGCGACACCCCGGCAGGACCGGGCGGACAAGGCGGGGCATTTGCTCCGCCTTTGGTCGTTTCGGACTATGGCGTTGGCGCATTTTGGTAAGCCGGCGTTCAGCAACGGCTAATCTGATGTACGGCACGTTCCATCGGCTCAAGTCCACGGACCCGAACCCCCGGCGGATCGTTTCATTGGCAATGGAACGACGCCATGGGTCGGTAGCCATGGCGGCAGTGGAGAAACTGATGTTGCTGCACCCTACCTCGCGTGCCCGCCTCCGCGCGATCGGCACCACCCTTGTCGGGGCGCTGGCGTTGGCCGCCTGCGCCACGCCGACTCCGTATCAGCCTGCCTCAGGCTCGGGATTTTATCGTAACGGCTATAGCGACCAGCAGATCGAGCCGAACCGCTATCAGGTCAGCTTTTTGGGCAACAGCCTGACGTCGCGCGAGACGGTCGAGCGCTATCTGCTGTATCGCGCCGCGCAGCTGACGCTGGAGCGGGGCTATGACTATTTCATCATGGCCGATCGCGACACCAACCTGCGCAGCCGCACCTATTCGACGCCCGGCGTCGGCGGTGGGTTCGGCGCATGGGGCGGCGGCTTTGGCTGGGGCGGCTGGGGTCCGGCATGGCGCTATCGCAGCCCGGCATTCGGCTGGCGTACGTGGGACCCGTTCTGGGGCGATCCGTTCTTCGACCGCTCGGTCGACATCCGCACCGTCGACAAATACGAGGCGATGGCGGAAATCGTGCTGGGCCGCGGGCCGAAGCCGAACAATAATGTCCGCGCCTTTGACGCGCGGGCGGTGCTGCAGAGCCTCGGGCCGAGCGTGATGGAGCCGGAACCGCGTCGCTAAGGGGCGCACTTTGGCTTGAATGCGGAAAGGCCGCCGTTCCTGTGGGGAGCGGTGGCCTTTTTGTTTGGGCGGGGCTGTTGGGTGCTTTGTGCCCTATCGCGTCGCCCCGGCGCAGGCTGGGATGACCGTAGTTGCGGAGTGCCAGATCTACTCTACTCGTATCCCCGCGAAGGCGGGGATCCAGAGCCGCAAGCACCATCGCCCGTAACCCTGGATCCCCGCCTGCGCGGGGATACGTCTCTCGCGGTCGAGGTAGCGGTTACGCCACCAGCGCCCCGTGGCAGTGCTTGTACTTGCGCCCCGACCCGCAGGGGCAGGGCGCGTTGCGGCTGACGCGGCCTTCCCAGCTGGCCGGGTCGTCGCCCAGGTCTTCGTCGGGCTGCGGGGCGGCCATCTGCAGCATCGGCACGCGGGTGGTGATGAGGCCCGGTGTGCCCTCCCCGCCCCAGCTGTCGTCCTCGCCGGTCAGCGGGTCGATATGCATCGTCAGGAAATCGGGCAGCTCGGGCAGTTCGGGCGGCGCCTGGAAGTTGAAGTTGGCGTGCGCCATCGTGCGGGTCACGTCCTCGCGAATGCTGCCGAGCATCCGTTCGAACAGCGCGAACGCCTCCTGCTTATATTCGTTGATCGGCGTCTTCTGGGCATAGGCGCGCAGGTGGATGACGGCGCGCAGCGCGTCGAGCATCGCCAGATGCTCCTTCCAGTGATGGTCCAGCGTTTGGAGCAGGATCGACTTCTCGATCTGGGTCCAGCTGTCGGCATCCAGCTCCGACGACTTCGCCTCGACCAGCGCATCGGCCTCGGTACGGATACGTTCTTCGAGGGTTTCGGCGTCCAGACCGTCCTCGTTCGCGATCCATTCGGCGACCGGCGCATCGACGCCCAGCAGCTCCTGCGCCTGTTCGCGAAGCCCCTCGACATTCCACTGTTCGGGATAGCTGTCGGGCGGCACGGCGTCGCCGACCACGGTGTTGACGACCGCATGGCGCATGTCGACGACCACATCACCGACCGCGTCGGCATCCATGATATCGGCGCGCTGTTCGTAGATGACCTTGCGCTGGTCGTTCATCACGTCATCATATTCGACGACCTGCTTGCGCACGTCATAGTTGCGCGCCTCGACCTTCTTCTGCGCGGTCTCGATCGCGCGGGACAGCCACTTGCTGCCGATCGCTTCGCCATCCTCGATATTGTTGCGCATCATCTTGGCGAACAGCGTGTCCGGCCCGAAAATCCGCAGCAGGTCGTCGTCGAGGCAGAGATAGAAGCGCGACAGGCCCGGATCGCCCTGACGGCCCGAACGGCCGCGCAGCTGGTTGTCGATGCGGCGGCTTTCGTGGCGTTCGGTGCCCAGCACGAACAGGCCGCCGGCATCCAGCACCTTCTGCTTTTCCTCGACGATCTCCGCCCGGATGCGCGCGGCGGCGGCGTCATATTCGCTCGTCCCCTCGACTAGCTCTGGATGTTCGTCGAGCATCCGGAATTCGAGATTGCCGCCCAGCTGAATGTCGGTGCCGCGACCCGCCATGTTGGTGGCGATGGTCACCGCGCCCAGCCGCCCCGCCTGCGCCACGATATGCGCTTCGGATTCATGATAGCGGGCGTTCAGGACCTTGTGGTCGACGCCTTCCTGCGTGAGGAATTCGGACAGCAGTTCCGACTTTTCGATCGAGACGGTGCCGACCAGCACCGGCTGCCCCTGCGACGCATGTTCGCGGATCTTCTTCGCGATCGCGCGGAACTTGTCCTCCAGCGTCTTGTAGAATTCATCCTCTTCGTCGACGCGGCGCACCGGCACGTTGGTCGGGATCGACACCACGTTCATCTTGTAGATGTCGAAGAATTCGGGCGCTTCGGTCGCCGCGGTGCCGGTCATGCCCGACAGCTTCGGGTACATGCGGAAATAATTCTGGAAGGTGATCGATGCGAGCGTCTGGTTCTCCGGCTCGATATTCACGCCTTCCTTCGCCTCGGTCGCCTGGTGCAGGCCGTCCGACCAGCGGCGGCCGTCCATCATGCGGCCGGTGAATTCGTCGATGATGACGACCTTGCCGTCCTTCACGATGTAGTCGGTGTCGCGCTTGAACATGACGTTCGCGCGCAGCGCCTGGTTCACATGATGCACGACCTGCGTATTTTCGAAGTCGTAGAGGTTCGCGCCGACCAGCAGCCCGGCATCCTCCAGCATCCGTTCGACCTTCTCCGTGCCGTCCTCGGTCAGCACGATCGACTTCTGCTTCTCGTCCTTCTCGTAATCGTCCGGGCTCAGCCGCTTCACGATCTCGTCGACCGAGCGGTACAGGTCCGACTTGTCGTCGGTCGGCCCCGAGATGATGAGCGGGGTGCGCGCTTCGTCGATCAGGATCGAGTCGACCTCGTCGACGATGGCGAAGTTGAACGGCCGCTGCGTCATCGACGCGCGATCGAACTTCATGTTGTCGCGCAGATAATCGAAGCCGAATTCGTTGTTGGTGCCATAGGTGATGTCGGCACCATAGGCCTCGCGGCGCTGATGATCGGCGAGGTTGGGCACGATGACGCCGGTCGTCAGGCCGAGGAAGCCATAGACCTGCCCCATCTGCGCCGCGTCGCGCCGCGCCAGATAGTCGTTGACCGTGACGACATGGACGCCGTCACCCGGCAGCGCGTTCAGATAGCAGGCGAGCGTCGCGACCAGTGTCTTGCCCTCACCGGTGCGCATTTCGGCGATCTCGCCCCGGTGCAGCACGATGCCGCCAACCATCTGCACGTCGAAATGGCGCATCCCGAGCACGCGGCGGGCGGCTTCGCGGACGGTGGCAAAGGCTTCGGGGAGCAGCGAATCGAGCTTGGCACCATTGGCCAGCTGTTCGCGGAACTTGGGCGTCTGCGCGGCCAGTTCCGCGTCCGACATGGCGGTCAACGTGGGTTCGAAGCCGTTGATCTTGTCGACGATCGACCCGAGCGACTTGACGTAACGGTCGTTGGACGACCCGAACAGCGATTTGGCGAGGCCACCGAACATGGGCGAATTTCCTTGAAACTACGGG
>CAJYRU010000280.1 GCA_913777295.1 uncultured Sphingomonas sp.
CATCGACGATATGGCTCATCTCCAGCGCGGCCGACAGGAACAGCAGGTCGCGATTGGGCACGATCGGCAGGCGGCTGATGACCATCTGCACCGTCAGGAACGTGACCCACACGCTCCAGGGTTCGGCGGGCAGGACTACGGCCCATTGCGTCGCTTGCAGCAGCACGACGACCAGGATGCGTCCGACATGGATCGCCAGCACGGCGGCCGCGACACGCCAGCTGACCGACAGGATCTGCTTGCGCAGCCGCAACAGCAGGGGCGTGAGAAACGCCGCGACCAGCAGCCCGGCCAGCAGCATCCCGCCCGCCGAATGCAGCCAGTCGGCGATCCACTTCGCCCGGCCCGTCCCCATGAACACGACCAGCAGGATCGAGGTGATCGCCGCCGAGGACAGCGCCGAGAGGATCGCATTGTCCTTGATCGCCAGCAGCAACGTCTTCGACGCGATGCCCAGTTGCTGGCGCGCCCAGACGAACAGATAGACTTCACCAGAATAGCCGACGAACGCTGAGTTGAAGACGCGCTTGCGGACGAACACCGGCAGGCTGCCCGGCAGCGGTCGGCCGAGCAGCAGGCGGAAGATCCACACCTCCGACACTGGCAGCGCGAGGAACATCACGACGAACAGGATGTAGAACCAGGGCGTGCGCGGCAGGGCGGCGGCCACGTTGCTCCACCCGATCGCGCGGACCTTCAGGATCAGCCACAGCAACACGCCGACGAAGAACAGCGCGCGGAATATCTTCCCCAGACGGGCGGCGGCGGGCGTCTGCGACCAGGCGTGCAGGCGCTGCGCGCGATCGGACAGGGTCAAGCGAACACTCCGGCAGCGCGCGAATCGGCCACGAACGCCATGAACGCGGCGTGGGTTTCGGGGTCGAGGCGGAAGCGCGAATGGCGCCACACCCCGCCGGGCAGGAACCGCCGCAACGCATATTCGATGGCGGAGCGCGGCGTATTGCGCACCCGCCGTTCGAAATGGGTCCGCTCCCACGTATTCGCCCCGTGGAATGCGCGGACGAACAGGCCCGGTGCGTCCAGCACGCCGATCCGCTCCGGCGGCCAGTGGCCGAGGAAATCGGTATCCTCGCCCCGCCGTTTTTCGGGATAGCGCGCGGTCGGATCGGCGCGGTGGACGATGCTGCCCGGCACCCCCGGCTCCAGTGTCCCTACATAGGGATGGTCGAACCAGTCGGGCGCATCGAGATGCATCAGCGTGCCGCGCAGGACACACGCATCCCGGCCCCCGTCCAGCACCGCCACCTGTCGCGCCAGTCGGTCCGGATGATACCAGTCGTCATCGTCCCACTGCGCGACGATGGTCCCGCGCGCGAGGTCCAGCGTGCGGTTGCGCAAGCGACCCAGCGTCGTCTCGGGCGTCTTGGTCACCCGGTCATAGATCAGCCGGTCGGCGGGAATGTCGGCGAACAGGGGCGTGTAATCCTGATCGCCGTCATCGACGACGACCAGCTCGCGATTTTGCCAGCGTTGCCGCAGGAAACAGTCAACCGCGCGCCGCGCCAGTGCGGCACGGTTCGCGGTCACCATCACGCAGCTTACCCGCGCGCCGTCATCGGACCAGTTCATCGCCAGCGCCTTAGACCCGGTTTGGAAAGGCGTCGAGACGCCTTTCGTGGCGGGGAAGCCGGCCGGTACCGCAGCACAATCGCCAGTGGCGCGACCGGCTCCACGCTGGTAGCCGGACGGGAATGCGGATCGTCTTCGTCCTGACCTACCCCACCCATCACGGCGTCGCCGATGTGCGCGAATGGTTTCGATGGGACAATCGCGACCGGCGGATGCCCGGCATCCTGACCGAGATGGGCGTCGAGGTCGAGCTGTGGGGGCTGGCGCGCGAGCCGCTGGACACGATGTCCGCGCTGCCCGGCGTCGCCCCCTACCCCATCCGCCTGTTCGCACCGTCCAACCCGGAGGCGAAGACCCGCGAGCAGAAGAGCGACGCGTTGGTCGCGGCCGCGCGGATCGATCCGGCGACGCTGTTCGTGCTGATCGGCAGCAATGGCGGGGCGGGGTTCGACCTGTTCGACCGCGTGCTGCGACCGGACAAGCGACGATTCGCGGTCATTATCGGCGGCGACTGGTGGAGCCGGATCGTACCGCACGCCGCCTTCCTCTTTCCCGAATCGGCGGTGCAGGAGGCGAAGCTGACCCGGCCGGGCTGGCGCTTCTGGCGTCGCGCCATCCCGACGTCGCGGATGCTGCGGCTGCCCAAGACGATCGATACCGACCGCTTCGCACCGCAGCCGGCGGACAAACGGTTCGACGTGATCGCGACCAGCCGGCTGACCCCGTACAAGAAGTTCGACGAGATCGCGGCGCTGGGCGAAAGCCACCGGGTCGCAGTGATCGGCGACGGGCCGCAGGGCGATGCGCTCCGCCGCCGGTTCCCGCAGGTTGCGTGGCTGGGCCATGTCCCCAATGCGCAGGTGCCGTCGGTGCTGGCGCAGGCGCGGCTGTTCTTCCACGCCGGGCGGCGCGACTATTTCCCGCGCGCGATCCCCGAGGCGATGGCGTGCGGGCTGCCGGTCGCTGCGTTCGACGACCGGATCGGGCCGGACGTGATCCCGGAGGCGTGCGGGCTGCTGGTCCACGACAACGACTATCGCGACAAGGTCGCGGCGCTGCTCGCCGATCCGGCGGCGATCGCGGCGATGGGCGCCGCGGCACGCGCGCACGCGGTGGCGACGCATGGGAGCCGGTCGTCGGAGGACGCCTGCCGCCGGTTGATGGAGTTGGCCGCATGACCCGCTGGACGTTCGTCATCGCCTATTACAACGAGGCCGATTTCCTCCCCGCGACGCTGGCCGCGCTGGCGGCGCAGACGGTGCCTTTCCGGCTGGTGCTGGTCGACAACGGATCGACCGACGGGTCGGACGCGATCGCGCAGCGCTTTGCCGCGCCGGGCGTCGAAGTTGTGAACCTGTCGGAGGCACGGCCGGGCAAGATCCACGCGCTGGAAACCGCGATGGGCGAGCTGACCACGGAGTTCAGTGCGTTCGGCGATGCCGATACCTACTACCCGCCGCATTATCTGGCGGAGGCCGAGCGGGCGTTCGATGCCGACCCGCGTACGGTCGCAGTGATGGCTTTGGGTGTCGATGCATCGGGCCAGAAGCTGCGGCGCGCGCTCTATTCGAGGCTCGTCACGAAACTGCTGTCGAAACAGACCCATACCGGCGGTTATGGACAGGCGTTCCGAACAGCGGCGCTGGTCGAGGCGGGCGGCTTTTCGGAAACGCTCTGGCCCTATGTCCTGCTCGACCATGAGATCATGCAGCGGGTCGCGAAGCTCGGGCGGGTCGTCTATCCCTATCATTTCTGGGCAAAGCCCTCGCCGCGCCGGTCGGATCGGCGGCGCGTGCGCTGGACCCTGCCGGAACGGATTCTCTACCACGCGACGCCGTTCGCCGCGAAGGACTGGTTCTTCTATCGCTTCCTGGGGCCGCGGTTGAAGGCACGGGGGATTACCCATCTGAATTTGCGGGACAAACCCTGGGAAGCCAAGGGTTGAGCCGCGCCAAAGTTCACTAAGTTCACACTTGCGCGCAATTGGTGTCGCCGTTGCGCTTGTCCGGACGCGGTACTCCCCGACCGTTCACCGCCGGTCGGGGACAAAACCCTGCGGCGTCAGCGTGATTGCCATCAGGTCCAGCCCGGCCTTGGCCGCGCCGCGGCGCACCTGCCCGGCAATGGCGCGCCGGGCGGCGGGGTTCTGGCCCTGCCCGTCCAGCGTCGCAGCGATCAGCAGCGCCTGGATCAGATTGGCGTCGGCCACCTGCTGGCGGGCGGCATCGTCGGAGCGTGCCAGTTGCGGGATGCCGACCAGCGCCGCCGCCGCCTGCCGTCGCACGGCGGCGAAGGTCCGGGCGTCGGGCGATTCGTCGCGCCCGTGCGCCGCATACCATGCCACGATCCAGTAGCCGGCAAAGGCGTCGGCGACATCGTCGCTGCGACCGCCAACCGCGCGCAACGCCGCGTCGAGGCGGGTGAAGCTGGCCGGGTCGGTCAGCAGGCGACGGACTTCGGCCCGGGCGGCGGCATCGCGCGCCGGCAACCGCCTGAGCACCGCTTCGACCGTCGCGCGACGGCGTTCCGCCGACGGACGAAAGCCGAGCCGCGTGACGGCATGCTGCGGGGCGGCAGGCCGGGCGACGACCTGCCCCGCCGCTGCCATCACGCTGTCCTCCATCGCATAGATGCCGATACCGGTCAGGTCGACGGCAGCCCCGTCCTGCGCATGGGCGACCGATGCGACGGGCGCCGCGACCAGAGCGATCGCGATCAGCGGCGAAACAGACGAACCCATGGCATACTCCGTACCGTCACAGACCAGAACGAACCGGGCTAAACCCCGGGCAGACAACGCCCCGGACCGCGCCGGGGTTTACGTCGTTCGCACACATGCACCGTGCGGGGCAGGTCCGAACCGACCTTGCAAAAGAACCGGTCGGAGCATCGCATGGCCATGACGCTGTAGGACAGCCCTTTCGTTCAGGGCGTGATCGTGACGGTCGGGCGGACGACGTTCACCCGGATGAGCGTGCTGGCCTTGTCCCGGCGGCACAGGGCGGTCATGTCCTCCATCTCCAGCGTCTCGCCGGTCTTGATGTCGCGCAGCACGACGCGGAGGGGGATGCGGCACATCGTGTCGTCGCCCGCCTTTGGCGAATAGGCGATCTTGCCTGGTACCAGCGGGCGGACGAACTGGTTCGACGTCCATCGGCGCACCCCGTCCTGCTCGCCCGATCCGAAATACAAGCCGGTGACGAGGTAATTGCTGGTTTCGTTGACGAGGATGAAGCAGCCGATCCGAACACAACTTCGGTCTTCGAAATCGCGGGTCCGGTGCAGCAACCCCTGCACCTTCACATCGCGTTCGGCCCAGCCCGGTTGGGTATAGGTCATCGGCAGGATGGTGCCGCCCTCATCGACCTGCGCCGGCGCTGGGATCGGCGGCATCGCTAGTACCGCAAACAACGCCGTCCCGCCAATCCGCATCACCGATCCTTGCCATCAGGGATGGCGATGATGTTATGCCGGCGTAACGCTTTCGGCAATGGCGATCCCGTCCTGCTCCACCCGGAACCGGCAGGCGCCCACGACCTGCAACCGCGCGCCGACCGCCGCCGCCGCGCTTGCCAATTCACCGGCCGCGCGCGGGTCGTCCGCCTCGATCTCCACCATCGTCGCTCCGTCGCGCAGCGCCTTGGCCAGCCGGATGGCGGGCCAGGGGCAGCGCATCCCGCGGGCGTCGATGCGGATCACTTTGAGTGGTCGAACGGGTTCTTCGGCGCGCGGAGGTTCAGGCGGACCGGGACCGCGCCGAAGCCGAATTCCTTGCGGATGCCGTTGATGAGATAGCGCTTGTAGCTTTCGGGCAGTTCGTCGACGCGCGTGCCGAACAGCACGAAGCTGGGCGGGCGGGTGTTGTTCTGCGTGATGTAGCGCATCTTGATCCGCTTGCCGCCGGGCGCGGGCGGCGGGTTCGCCTCCAGCGCGCGGTCGAACCAGCGGTTGAGCTGTCCGGTCGACACGCGGCGGCCCCACGCCTCGCGCGTCTCAAACGCGGCCTGCATCAGCACGTCCAGCCCCTTGCCGGTCGCGGCCGACACGGTCAGCAGCGGCACGCCGCGCGCCTGCGCCAGCCCTTCGTCCAGCGCGCCCTTCACGCCGTTGAACAGCGACGAAGCGTGCTCGGCGATGTCCCATTTGTTGAGTGCAATCACCAGCGCGCGGCCTTCCTGCAGCACGCGGTCGGCGATCTTGATGTCCTGCAGTTCGAGGCCACGTGTGCCGTCGAGTAGCAGCACGACGACCTCGGCAAAGTCGATCGCGTGGAGGGCGTCGGCGACGGAGAGCTTTTCGAGCTTTTCCTGTACCCGCGCTTTCTTGCGCATCCCCGCCGTGTCGATCAGCCGGACGGGCCGGACGCGGCCATCGGGGGCGGTCCAGTTCCAGTCGACCGCGATCGAATCGCGGGTGATGCCGGCCTCGGGTCCGGTAATCAGGCGGTCTTCGCCGAGGAAGCGGTTGATGAGGGTCGACTTGCCCGCGTTCGGGCGGCCGACGATCGCCAGTTTCAGGACGGCGGTTTCGGGGTCGAACTCCCCCTCGTCCTCCGGTTCCGGCTCCTCGTCACGCTCGATATAGGGCTGGAGTGCTTCGAACAGGTCGGCAACGCCCTCGCCATGTTCGGCCGACAGCTGCACCGGATCGCCGAACCCGAGCGCCAGCGATTCCAGCACGCCATTCTCGCCCGCGCGACCCTCGGCCTTGTTGGCGACCAGCACGACAGTGCCGTCGGCGGACCGCAGCCAGCGGGCGATTTCCTCGTCCAGCGGAGTGATGCCGGCGCGGGCGTCGACCATGAACAGCGCGACATCGGCCATTTCGACCGCCGCCTGGGTCTGCATCCGCATCCGCCCCGGCAGGGTCGCGGCGTCCTCGTCCTCGAACCCGGCCGTGTCGACGATGGTGAAGTCGATGCCGAGCAGCGTGGCCTGCCCCTCCCGCCGGTCGCGGGTCACGCCCGGCTGGTCATCTACCAGCGCCAGCCGCTTGCCCACGAGGCGGTTGAACAGCGTCGACTTGCCGACATTGGGACGGCCGATAATGGCGACGACGGGAAGGGGCATGGGGATTCCTGGGGTGGCGGGTTGCCGCCGAGTGTAGGGGAATGGGGTCGGAGGGTCGAGGGTGTGCGCTCAGCCCGCCGCCATCGTCATTCCGGCGCAGGCCGGAATCCATTGTGTCGGATGTTATCGATCGATCGGCGACCTCACCCCATCCATGGATTCCGGCCTGCGCCGGAATGACGGACGAGGTGAGGTCAGCGCGTTACTTCCAGGCGGTCAGCTGCCCGGCATCGTCCAGCAGGTACAGCATCCCGTTGGCGACGATCGGCGACAGGTTGTACCCCGCCTTCGACCGGGTGTCCTGCGTCGACGTGATGCTGCCGTCCGCCGTCGAGGCGGATACCAGCTGCCCTTCGGAATTGGCGAGGAGCAGGCGGTTGCCGGCCAGGATCGGGCCGACCCAGCTGATCGGGTTCTTGCGCTTCTTGACGTTGCGGAAGCCTGGGAGCTGCTGGACCCAGCGCAGCTTGCCGCTGCCGCGCGAAATGCACAGCAGGCGGGCGTCGTCGGTCACGACGAAGATCCACTCACCCGCGACCCACGGGGTCGAGATGCCGGCGAGATTCTGTTCCCACAGACGCTGGCCCGACACGAGTTCGAGCGCGACCATGCGCCCGCCCTGCCCGACCGCATAGACGCGGCCATTGTCGATGACCGGTTCGGCATCGATGTCGGCCAGCGCCGACACCGAGGTCGAGGCCGAGGTGCGCGACAGGCTGTCGCCCCACACCGACCGGCCGTTTTCATAGCGATAGGCGTTCAGTTCGCCCGACGAGAAGCCGGCGACGACCGTCCCCTGCGCCGATGCCGGCGCGGCGACGCCGAACACGCCCTGCGATTCGATGCTGCCCGACTGGGTCCACACGACCTTGCCATCGGCCTGGTCCAGCGCGAACAGCTGGTTGTCCTGGCTGACGACATAGACCTGCCCGTTGGCGAGCGAGGGGGCGCCCCGCAGCGGGCCGCCCGGCTTGGCACGCCACACTTCCTTGCCGTCCGCCGTGTCGAACGCGACGACATCGCCCAGGCCATCGGTGGCAAAGGCGCGATTGCCCTCGACCGAGACGCCGCCGCCGAAGCGGGCGCGCGTGTTGCCGTCGCCCTTCACGGTTTGCGCGGTCCACACGGTGGCACCGGTCGCGGCGTTCATCGCGGTGACCATGCCGTTCACGTCGATAACGTACAGCCGGCCGCCGACCACGACCGGCGCGGCGGCCAGTCGGGTGCGGGTGTTGCCACCCTCGATGCGCGCGCTCCACGCCTGGGTCAGCGTATCGCCGAGTGCCACATGGCTCATCGATTTCGACGCGTTGCCGCCGGGCTGCGACCAGTCGGCATTGGTTTCGGCCAGCGGCAGGACGACCTGCAGGTTCGCCAGCGCCGGATCGACCTCCGCCAGGTTTTCGGACGCGAGGATCGGCACGCGCTGTCCGACGACCGGGGTACGCGCCGGGCCCTTGCCCTTCAGGGCGCTGCAACCGCCCAGCAGCGCCAACGCCGCAACCGCTGCCGAGAGTTTCAGATGCGTCTTCATGGGAAAGGGGTTCCGGTATCGAAAGGAAGTTATTGCGCGGCGGCGGTCGGTGCGGCGGGCGCGGCATCGACGCCGAGCGAGCCGGCCATCTGCACGGCGCGCGCGCGCACGCTTTCGGGCACGCTATCGGTCTGCGCGATCAGGGCAAAGGTCTGTCCGGCCTGTTGCAGCTTGTTCTGGCGGAGATAGGCGACGGCGACCATCTCGCCCGCGCTGCCCAGCCACGGGCTACCCTTGTCGGCGAGGCCGCGCAGCCGGTCGATGACCTGCTGCGGCTGCAGCGAATCATATTCAACCGCGGTCTGGCGGACGAGCGCCATGTCACGGAACGGCTGGGCCAGGGTTTCGTCGGCGGCAACCTTGCCGAAGGCGGCGGCCGCGCCCTTGGTATCGTTCTTGGTCAGCAGCAGGTCGGCCTGCGTCAGCAGCGCGGTGGCGCGCACGGCATCCTTGTCCGACGTGGTCAGCTTGCCGACCAGCTCGGTCGCCTGCGCGACGCGGCCCGACTGGACGTCGTCGAGCGCCGTGGCGAGCTGTTCGCCCTGCTCCCCGGCCAGCGTGTTCTGATGGTGGTTCCACCACGTCCAGCCACCGAAAGCGGCAAGCGCAACCAGGACCGCGACGATGATCCACACACCATAGCGCTTGCCGATGTTCGACATCTGCTCACGGCGCAGCTCTTCATCGACTTCGCGGATGAAGGCTTCGTTGTTCTGCGGGGTCAACGCCAAGGGAACAGCTCCAGGGGATAGATCAAGCGCGCTCCTTTAGCCGAGCGCCGGACGAAACGAAAGCGATTGGTCGTGGGGCCGGTGCCGGGGCGGGACCATGGGCGCGCGAGGCTGTGCGGGGGATGAACGACGCTCTCACGATCGTCATCCCCGCGCAGGCGGGGATCCATAGACGCCGACGTTTCGGCAGGATGCGCTGGCGTTGCGGCTATGGATTCCCGCCTTCGCGGGAATGACGAAGACGGATCAGGATCAATCCTTCGGCGCGTAGAGTTGCGCCGGGCCGGGGAAGGTCCG
>CAJYRU010000281.1 GCA_913777295.1 uncultured Sphingomonas sp.
CCATCGAGGTGCCACCGAACTTCATCACGATCCGCGCCATGCGTTTTGCCATTCATCCTTGGGGGGAATGGCGGCGGCTGATAGGAGAGCGCCATGACGAACGCAAGCGAAGCAATCTTTATGTCGCCAAAAGCTGGGTCCGCGCAATCAAGCGTCGTGGCGCGGGAGGCGGCGCATTTCGGCGAGATGGCCGCCGACTGGTGGAACCCGAAGGGTAGCTCGGCGATGCTCCACCGGTTGAACCCCGTGCGGCTGGCGTTCGTCCGCGCGGCGATCGATTCGCATTGGGATGGCGATGCGGCGGGCTTCACCCCGCTGGCGGGCAGGACCGTCCTCGATGTCGGCTGTGGTGCGGGGCTGCTCGCGGAACCGCTCGCGCGGCTGGGGGGACAGGTGACCGGCGTCGACGCCGCGCCCGAGAATATTGGTGCCGCCGCCGCCCATGCCGCGCAGGGCGGCCTGTCGATCGAGTATCTTGCAGGCGGCGTGGAAGCGATTGCCGGGCGGCAGTTCGACCTCGTCACCTCGCTGGAGGTGATCGAGCATGTCGCCGAGCCGGCCGCCTTCGCGCGCGGGTTGGCGGATGCGGTGGCGCCGGGCGGGTTGCTGGTCGTGTCCACGCCCAACCGCACCGCGCTGTCGCGCCTCGCGATGATTACGGTGGCCGAGGGGCTGGGCATGATCCCGCGCGGCACGCATGACTGGGACCGCTTCCTCACCCCAGACGAACTGACCGCGCATCTGGCGGCGGCGGGGATGACGGTGTCGCCGCCCAGCGGGCTGTCCTTCTCCGCCGCGCGGAGCTTCACGTTGTCGGACGATATTTCGCTCGACTATTTCCTGACGGCGACGCGGGACTGATCCTCGACACGAGCCGCACGTCACCCCAGCCTGCGCTGGGGTGACGTGCGTGGCAGGCGATCAGCCTGCGGCGCTCACTTCTTGTCGAGGTTGATGACGAACATCGGCCCGAATTCGAACACCTGCTTGCCCGTCGCCAGCTGCAGCGACGCCATCAGCTCGCCCGCGGCATAGTCGCGATCGGCCTTGCCGGCGACCTGGTGGAATTCGAACGTCTCACCGACCTCGATCGGGCCGCCGATGACCTGGCTATAGGGTTCCTTGTTCAGCTGGATACCCGCCACCGCGATCCGCGCCTTGGTGCCCGGCGCCATGCCATGGGCGCGCGCGTGGAAGGCGAGGACGAGGCGGTCGCCCTTCGCCACCGGTGCATTGGTCGGCGACTGGAGCTGGATCTTCCACGGGTCCTTGTCGGCGCCCGGTATGGCGAGGCGGATGACCTTGCCGCCATCGACCTCCTTGACCCGCGTCAGCGGCGGCTTGGGCAGGCCATAGACGCTCAGGCTCGCGGGCAGCGGCGCGTTGATGACCTTTGCGGCGAAATCCTCGGCGCTCTGTGCGACGACAGGTGCGGCAACCATGGCGACCACCGCGGCCACAATCCAGCTCTTCTGCATAACCCCTCCCAAGGCATTGTCGGCTTCGTTGTGCGGCCGATCGTATCCACATCGGCCGACCGCCGTCAACGTTGTCAGCATTGCGATCGAAAGCGGCCTGCCCATGTCGTGGGACATGACCGATCCGCTTCACCGCTTCGTCGACGCCCAGCGCGACAGCCATCCCATTGCGCTTGCCGAACTTCGCGCCGGGTCGAAGCGCAGCCACTGGATGTGGTATGTCTTTCCGCAGGTCGCCGGGCTGGGGGCAAGTGCGATGGCGCAAACCTATGCCATTGCCGATCTGGCGGAGGCGCGGGCCTATCTCGCCCATCCGCTGCTGGGCGCACGGCTGCGCGAATCAGTCGATGCGCTGCTGCAGCATCGCGGCCGGGACATCGCCGCCATCCTCGGTAGCGTCGATGCGATGAAGCTGCGGTCGTCGATGACCCTGTTCGAGGTCGCGGCGGCCGGCGCGGAGCCGCGCTTCGCCGCGATCCTCGACGGCTTCTACGCCGGTGAGCGCGACGGCGCCACGCTCGCCCGGCTCTGACTCAGCTGCGCGGGGTCAGCTTGAGCAGCTTGGCATTGGCCCCGTCCTGCAACAGCCAGATCGCGCCATCGGGCCCTTCCTCCACCTCGCGGATGCGGGCGTTCATCGGCCACTGGTCGCCCTTGGCCGCGTTGGTGCCGTTCACGTCGACGCGGACCAGCGCCTCGCTCGACAGGCCGCCGATGAACAGGTCGCCGGCATATTGCGGAAACAGCTTGCCCGAATAGACGATCAGCCCGCCGGGCGAGATCACCGGGTTCCACGCGACCTTGGGCGCTTCCAGATCGGGGCGGGTCGAATGGCGCGGGATCGCCCGGCCGTCATAATGATCGCCCTCGGACACCAGCGGATAGCCGTAATTGCGACCGGGCAGGATCAGGTTCACCTCGTCGCCGCCCTTCGGCCCCATTTCCTGTTCCCACAGATTGCCCTGCCTGTCGAAGGCGATGCCCAGCAGGTTGCGATGGCCGTACGACCACACCGCCGGATGGAACCCCTTTGCGGTCAGCCCCGGATCGCCCGCCGGTTTGCCGTCCAGCGTCAGGCGCAGCACCTTGCCCAGTGTCGCCTTGGGATCCTGTGCCGGATCGAATTTCTGCCGTTCGCCATTGGTGAAGAACAGGTGCTGGCCATCGGGGGCAAAGGCGATGCGGCCCGAATAATGACCGTCGCCGCTGACGAACGGCGTTGCGCGGAACAGTTCGGTGATGCCCGTCATGCGGTTGCCGTCCAGCACCCCGCGCGCCAGCACCACGCCCTTGCCGCCATCGCCCGCGACCGAATAGCTGAGATATACCCGCCGGCTGCTGGCGAAGTCGGGGGCGAGGACCACGTCCATCAGCCCGCCTTGCCCTGCCGAATCGACGGGGATCGTCGCGGCGGTGGTCTTCTGGCTGCCATCGGCGCTGACCAGCAGCAATGTGCCACCCTTTTCCGTTACCAGCATCCGCCCGTCGGGCAGGAAGGTCATCGCCCATGGCGCGTTGAACGTGGCAACCTCACGAGTCGCGAACGGCACGCCGCCGGTGGGCGTGGTGTCGGTCGCGGTGGGTGTCGGCGTCGGGGTCGGCGCGGGCGACACCGTGCCCGGCATATCGGCCCCGCCGCCATTGCACGCGACCAGCAACATCGCGGCGGGGATCAGCGCATGGATCGGCAGCATCGTGGAAATCCTCTCGAAAGCATCGTTCTTGCCGGTGGCAACGCGCCGCGGGTCGGGGGCGATCCGGCAGCCCTTGCCCGGACATGGTTTTTTACATATATGGACGTTGCTTCCTCGACATCGTCAACGTGCCGAGGCCGGTTCCGACAGGGGCCGGCAACGAAGCGGCGCATCTGATGGAGACGGCATGGCGAATATCGCCGAACTGACGCGACTGATCGAACCCGAGGCGAAGGCCCTGGGCTTTGCGCTGGTGCGCGTGAAGATGATGGGCGGCAAGTCGGACCCCACGTTGCAGGTGATGGCGGAACGCCCCGACACGCGCCAGCTGACCATCGACGACTGCGCCGAACTGTCGCGCCGTATCTCCGACCTGATGGACGAACATGATCCGATCGAGGAGGCGTATCGGCTGGAGGTGTCGTCGCCCGGCATCGACCGGCCGCTGACGCGCCTCGCCGATTATGACGACTGGAAGGGGTTCGAGGCGCGCGTGACGCTCGACGCGCCGATCGACAATCGCAAGCAGTTGACCGGCATCCTGCTGGGCACCGATGGCGATCAGGTCAGCATCGACGTGCGCAAGCACAAGGCGATGACCGTGCCGTTCGCCGCGATCATCGATGCGAAGCTCCTCATCACCGACGCCTTGCTCAAGGCGACCGCGCCACTCTCCTCGGAGGGTGCCGACGAATTCGAAGACGAACCTGCCGACGACGAACCGGCTGACGCAGAAGGACTGAACTGACATGGCCACCGCCGTCACCGCCAACCGGGCGGAACTGATCGCGATCGCGAATTCGGTCGCATCGGAAAAGATGATCGACAAGGCCATCGTGATCGAGGCGATGGAAGACGCGATCCAGCGCGCCGCCAAGACGCGCTACGGCTCGGAAAACGACATCCGCGCCAAGCTCGATCCGCAGACCGGCGACCTGCGCCTGTGGCGCGTGCTCGAGGTGGTCGAGCTGGTCGACGACCATTTCAAGCAGATCGGCGAGAAGGATGCGCAGCGGCTGCAGAAGGGCGCGGCCGTCGGCGACTATATCGTCGATCCGCTGCCCCCGATCGAATTCGGCCGCATCCAGGCGCAGGCATCGAAGCAGGTCATCCTGCAGAAGGTCCGCGACGCCGAACGCGAGCGCCAGTTCGAAGAGTTCAAGGATCGTCAGGGTGAGATCATCACCGGCGTCGTCAAGCGTGTCGAATTCGGCCATGTCGTGGTCGATCTCGGCCGTGCGGAAGGCGTCATCCGCCGCGACCAGCAGATTCCGCGCGAAGCGGTGCGTGTCGGCGACCGCGTCCGCTCGCTGATCCTGAACGTCCGCCGCGAAAACCGTGGCCCGCAGATATTCCTCAGCCGCGCGCACCCCGACTTCATGAAGAAGCTGTTCGCGCAGGAAGTGCCCGAAATCTACGACGGCATCATCGAGATCAAGGCCGCCGCCCGCGATCCGGGTTCGCGCGCCAAGATCGGCGTCATCAGCCATGACGGCTCGATCGATCCGGTCGGCGCCTGCGTCGGCATGAAGGGCAGCCGCGTGCAGGCCGTCGTGCAGGAAATGCAGGGCGAAAAGATCGACATCATCCCGTGGTCGCCCGACACCGCGACCTTCGTCGTCAACGCGCTGCAGCCCGCCAACGTGGCCCGCGTCGTGCTGGACGAGGAAGAGGACCGGATCGAGGTCGTCGTGCCCGATGACCAGCTGTCGCTCGCCATCGGTCGTCGCGGCCAGAATGTCCGCCTCGCCAGCCAGCTGACCGGCAAGGCGATCGACATCCTGACCGAGGCCGACGCGTCGGAGAAGCGCCAGAAGGAATTCATCGAACGCTCGGGCATGTTCGAGAAGGAACTGGACGTCGACGAGACGCTGGCGCAGCTGCTGGTCGCTGAAGGCTTCGGCGAGCTGGAAGAAGTCGCCTATGTCGAGATCGACGAACTGGCGAGCATCGAAGGCTTCGACGAGGACCTTGCGCAGGAACTGCAGAGCCGTGCGCAGGAAGCGATGGAGCGCCGCGAACAGGCATCGCGCGAAGAGCGCACTGCGCTGGGCGTCGAGGATGCGCTGGCCGAACTGCCCTACCTGACCGAAGCGATGCTGGTCACGCTGGGCAAGGCGGGCATCAAGACGCTCGACGACCTCGCCGACCTGGCGACCGACGAACTGGTCGAGAAGAAGAAGGCCGAACCCCGCCGTCGCGGCGACGACGCCCCCAAGCGCGAAGCGCCCAAGGGCGGCATCCTGGCCGAATATGGCCTGAGCGACGAACAGGGGAACGAGATCATCATGGCCGCCCGCGCCCATTGGTTCGCCGATGAAGATGCGGCGACCGAGACTTCGGAGGACGCAGTTGCGGAATCCGAACAATGACACCGCGCGGCTAACCGACAGCCCCGAGCGCAGCTGCATCCTGTCGCGTGAGCATGGCTCGCGCGACGGGCTGGTGCGGCTCGCCCTGTCCCCGGACGGGGATGTGCTGCCCGATGTGCGTGCCAAGGCCCCCGGCCGTGGCGCGTGGATCGGCGTGAGCCGGGCCGAGCTGGAAACGGCGATGGCCAAGGGCAGGCTGAAGGGGGCATTGGCGCGCGCGTTCAAGGGCGCGGCGCTGACGATTCCCGCCGATCTGCCGCAGTTGATCGAGGATGCGCTGCGGCGTCATGCGCTCGACCGGCTGGGGCTGGAGGCGAAGTCGGGCTATGTCGTGATCGGTGGCACCGCCATCGAGAAGGCGGCGCGCAGCGGCAGGCTGTACGCGCTGTACCATGCCTCCGACGCCGCCGCCGATGGTGCCGGAAAACTGGCCCAGGCATGGCGTGTCGGCACCGATGACGAAGGTTCCGGGCGCAGGGGATTGGCATTGCCGGTCCCACGCACCATATTGTCATTGGCGCTTGGGCGCGAAAATGTGGTACATGTCGGCCTGACCGACGCACGGGCGGCACAGCGGGCCAATGACGCGCTGTCCCGCTGGCTGCACTTTATCGGACCCGAACCTATCCCTGCGGCTTGCGAAACACCTTCGCAGG
>CAJYRU010000282.1 GCA_913777295.1 uncultured Sphingomonas sp.
TGCTCGAGGCCGGGCAGCGGCGCGGCGGGCGCGGGCAGCCGCCGACCAAGCTGGTGGTCAATCCCGCCGCCTGCTTTGCGATCGGCGTCAATATCGACCGCGACCATGTGACGATCGTGCTGGTCGATTTCGCCGGGCAGACGCTGGCGCGCGCCACGCGCGAGGTCGATTTCGCGATGCCCGACGATGTCGCCGCCTTCTATCGATCGGCGGTCGACGGGCTGATCGCGGAGGCCGGCATCGACCGTCAGCGCATCGTCGGCATCGGCGTCGCGCGGCCCGACGATCTGGGCACGGTCGACCTGCCCGGCCGCCCGCAAAGCTATACCGTGTGGGAAGAGGTCGACATGGCCGCGCTGTTCGCACAGCCGATCGACCTGCCGGTCTTCGTCGAGAACGACGCCGCCGCCGCGGCGATGGGCGAATTGCAGCTGGGGCACGGCCAGCATCATGCCAGCTTCTTCTATGTCCTGATCTCGTCGGCGCTGGGCGGCGGGCTGGTGCTGGACGGCAGCTACTATCGCGGGGCGCAGGGGCGTTCGGGCGAACTGGGCTTCCTGCTAGGCAGCGACGGGCGCGGCGGGCAGACGCAGATCCAGCATACCGTGTCGCTGTCGGGCCTGTCGCATCCGTTGCGCGATGCGGGCTTTACGCTGGCCGACATGCTGGGCGACCGGAGCGCGGATCCGGCGCTGCTGGCGGTGGTCGATGCGTGGATCGATGCGTCGGTCGAACGGCTGGTCGAACCGCTGGTGGCGATCAACTGCCTCATCAATCCGGCGGCGGTGTTCATCGGCGGGCGCCTGCCCGGCGGCCATGTCGAGACGCTGGCCGAGCGGCTGAATGCGCGGATGCGGACGGTGTCCAACGTGCCGGCACTGGCGCCGGTGCGACGCGCGATGCTGGCGGAGGATGCCCCGGCGGTCGGCGCGGCGATCCTGCCGTTCAGCCATTTCCTGCTGCCCAGCGCCACCGCCCTGTGGAAGGCGGAGGACGCGGGCTGAGCCATCACCCGCGCGGAAGCGGCGGGCGGGGAGCGGACGGCATCGTGCGCCCCTTGAACGCAGCGACCAGCGCCAGTTCGAACCGCGCGCCGCAGCCGGTGGCACAGGCGCGGGTTGCCGCAATCGGATCGGGTGACAGGGCTTCGTTCCGCATGGCGTCGCCTCCAGCCTGGATCGGACCAGTATCGCGGAGGATGGTTAAATCGCAGTTAGCGATAACGGAGGAATAATGATCGGACGAACAAGCGCCCTTTGCGGCATGATCGCGGCGATGGTCATCGCCGCACCCGCGACTGCCGCACCCAAACCCTCGGCCTCAGTCGAGGCGCTGGTCGACCGGTTCGATGCGGCACGCGCAGCGTTCGACCCCGCGGCGCTCGCCGCCACGCTGGCTGACGACTATGTCGAGATTTCGCCCGTAGGCACGGTCGATTCCCGTGCGGCGGTGCTGGGCTTCTACACCCCCGACCATCGCAACCCGGCGCCAGCGATGCGGCAGGACGAACGGGTCGTGCGCGTGACCGGCAGCTTTGCAACGGTGACCGAACGCAAGCTGCTGACCCTGCCGGGCGGTAGCGTGCGGGCGATCCGCGTAGGCTATGTCGCACGCCGGGCAGGTGGCGGATGGCGGCTGATATCGGCGCAATATACCCCCATCCCGCCGGCGCGGTGATAACGACGCAATTCGGATTTCAATTTGCATTTTTCGAAAAATCTTGCGACGCTGGACGCTATTCACAAGTAAAAAGGCTTTGGGGGATGAACATGGCTTTCGATCCGGCGTCGCAGCGCGGGCATGGCGCATTGCCGCTGGTCGGGATCGAACTGGGGGGTACGAAATGCGTCTGCACCCTGGCCCATGGGCCGGCCGCGATCGTGGCGCAAGAAACCGTGCCGACCGAACATCCCTTGGTCACCCTGCCCGCCATCGTCGCGATCCTGCAACGCTGGTGGGATGCGGGCGAATTCGCTGCGATCGGCATCGCCAGCTTTGGCCCGGTCGACCTCGACCCCGCGTCGCCGACCTGGGGCCATATCCTGGCGACGACCAAGCCCGACTGGCCGATGACCGATGTCGCGGGTCCGTTGGCGCAGGGCTTCGACGTGCCGGTCGCGTTCGACACCGACGTCAACGGCGCGGCCTTTGCGGAGGTGCTGTGGGGTTGTGCGCAGGGGCTGGACGATTTCGCCTATGTCACGATCGGCACCGGGGTGGGTGTCGGGCTGCTGGTCAACGGCAAGCCGACCCGCGGGATCGGCCATGCGGAGATCGGCCATCTACGTGTGCCGCGCTTGGCCAGCGACACGCTGCCCAGC
Organism: uncultured Sphingomonas sp.; assembly: GCA_913777295.1. Classification (GTDB taxonomy): domain Bacteria; phylum Pseudomonadota; class Alphaproteobacteria; order Sphingomonadales; family Sphingomonadaceae; genus Sphingomonas. The sequence goes on from CAJYRU010000282.1 coordinate 2,322, forward strand.
GGCTGCCCGTTCCATGACGATTGCGTCGAGGGGCTGGCATCGGGCACGGGGATCAACGCCGCGCTGGGCGACGTCCATGTTTCCACGCTGTCGAGCGACCATCCGGTGTGGGATCGGGTCGAGGCGGCGATCACCGCCATGTGCCATGCGATGGTCTGCACCACGGGTCCGAAGCGGATCGCGATCGGCGGCGGAGTGATGAACAAGCAGCCGCACCTGCTGGCGCGGATCGAACCGGCACTGCGCGCCAGCATCAACGGCTATCTGCCGCTGCCGGAACGCGACTATGTCGTCGCGCCGGCGCTGGGCGATCAGGCCGGGCCGATGGGGTCAATCGCGCTGGCGCAGGTCGCGCTGGCCGAGCGGGTGGCTGCGTAATTCTCGAAGCGTCGCCCCGGCGCAGGCCGGGGCCATTCTCGGCTCCTGCTGCGTGCTGCAACAGGGAGATCCCTGCCTTTGCCGGGATGACGCCTGGCCCTGCGTTCCCTATCGCCGGAACGACACCCGGTTGCCCGCGCCGGCGACGCTGACACGCGCCTTGCTGCCGTCGGGGGTGCGGTAGAAGACGGTGTTGCTGGCACCTTCGATCCGTACCGAGGCACGGGGTGCCAGATCGATGGTGACGCGGTTGCCGGCCCCCTCGATCACCAGCGCGCTGCAGCGGCCGGTGATGCGCATGGTGTTGCCGGCCCCTTCGACCGTGGCGGTGCCACCGTCGCAGTCGAGTTCCTGCGTCGCGCCGGCCCCTTCCTGGCGAACCTGTGCCGGCAGCGTGGCCGGCAGCGCGAGGGCGGACAACAACAGGGCAGTGCGAACGACCATGATCTCTCTCCCATGACGGTCAGGCGGCAAGCCTAGCCGCACCGGGGCCGGGAGACCATGGCCGTTCAGTGCGTTCAGTGCAGGCTCTTCGCCGAGGCGGCATTGCGCGGCGCGGTGCGGCCCGCCGCGATGGCGAAGGCGCACAGCGCGGCATAGCAGAGCGCCGGCACGACGAAGGCCGCGCCATGCCCGACCGCACCCGACACCAGCCCGACGATCAGCGGGATGACCGCCCCGCCGAAGATCGCGGTGCACAGCAGGCCCGAGGTCGCCGCCTCGCTAGCCGACGAGCGTTCGAGGGTCAGGGTGAAGATGACCGGGAACATGATCGAGTTGAATAGGCCGATGCCCAGCGCAACGAAGCCCGCCCCGACCCCGCCGACCAGCGCGACGTACAGGCACATGGCGACCGCGATGCCGGTGAACAGCGCCAGGAGCTTGTGCGCCTTCACCTTCGACAGCAGCACCGACCCGATCGCACGACCGACCATCGCGCCCAGCCAGTAGAAGGCGACCGCCTTGCCGGCTTCCTGCAACGACACGCCGGGGACGCCGTCGCTGCCCATGGCGAGGCCGAGCAGCGGCACACCGAACGCCGCGTCCGATGCGCCCCACACGGTATCGCCGTTCAGGAACAGCGCCATCTGCGTCCCGATCGCGACTTCCGCGCCGACATAGATGAAGATCGCAGCCGCCCCCAGCACCGCCCAGCGCGAGGAGAAGGCGTCGCGCAGCAGCGCGGCGGGCGACGGCGTGTTGGCGGGCGCTTCGGGCACGGCGGCCGACACGACCTTGCGGCTGAGGAAGAAGAACACCGCGAGCGCCGCGATCAGCCCGGCGATCCAGAAATAGGCGCGGTCGATCCCGGCCAGCGCCCCGGCGCGCACCGCTTCGGTCAGCACCGTGCCGTCCTTCACCTCGACCCCTTCGAGGAACAGGCTGGCACCGAGCAGCGGCCCCAGAAACGTGCCGAACGAGTTGAACGTCTGGCTGAGCGTCAGGCGGAAATGGCTGAGCTTCGGGTCGCCCAGCGCGGCGGCCAGCGGGTTCGCCGCGACCTGGAGAATGGTGATGCCCGACGCCAGGATGAACCGGCCGAGCAGCACGATCGGGAACACCGCCAGGTTCGCCGCGACCAGCATCGTCAGGCAGCCGACGACCATGGTGATGAGCGCGAACAGGATCGAGGGCACCGCCTTCAGCCGGCCGAGCAGGATCGCGGCGGGCATCGAGATGAGTCCATAGGCGAGGAAGAACGCCGACGCGGCGAACTGCGCCTCGAAATCGCTGAGCGTAAAGATACCCTTCACCGCCGCGAC
>CAJYRU010000283.1 GCA_913777295.1 uncultured Sphingomonas sp.
CTGTGGCGCGCGGGACAATAGGGGGACGGGACATGGCAATCGAAAAGGGAAGCGCCTTTCTGCTCAAGATCGGTGACGGGGCCGAGCCGCCCGCCTTCGCCACGATGGCGGGGCTGCGCACCACGCAGCTGTCGATCAATGGCGAGACGGTGGTGGTGACCAGCAAGGATTCGGGCGGCTGGCGCGAATTGCTGTAGGGGGGCATGAACTGTAACACCGTGGGACGGCGGGATTGGCCGGGCCATTCTGGGCTATTCTGGGATGGGAATGGCTGAAAACGGGGCTTTTCGAGGCTGATCGCCGGAAGTGTAACGCGTGTTACGGTTAGAGGGCCAAAATTGGCGTTGAAGCGCCCTTTCAACCCTATCGCCGGCCGTGATGTTACACTTCCGGTTTCCTCAATATGGTACGATCGTCCCCGTCTGTTTCTGCCCGGTATAGGGCGAGGCGACCGTGTTGGGCACGCCATCGGGAGCGTTGACGTTGCGATAGTAGATCACGCCGCCAGGCCCGCCGCCCTGGGTGTTATTATAGGCCCCCAAGACATAATTCATCGGCCCCACGACGGTCAGACCGTCGACCCAGACCTTGGTCGTCTGCGGCCCCGTCTCGTCGTAATAGCCCGCCGCCACCGCGACCGCCGATAGCTTGGCACTATCCTTGAGCGGTGCCACCAAGCCGCTGGACTCCTGCGTCGCACGGGTCGAGGGACCGACCGTCATCCCCAGTCGCCAGGATCGGGCATCGCCGATGTCATGGACGATCCGGTTCGTGTTGTAGCGATAGACCGTATTGACGCTGACCCCGACCGAGTGGCGGTGCTGGGTCGAACCGTTGGCCGAGCCATCGTTTACCGTCTGCGTGAACCCGCCCCATTCGGCGATCGTGTCCAGCTCGTACCATGTGAAATAGCCGTTCTCGGTGCCCTCCGTGCCCGTGCCAAAGGCGTCGATTGCATAGTCCGACACGACCGCGCGTTCCCAGACCACCGACCCGGAGGTGGTGAACAAGCTCGCGCCATTGGTCACATAGCCCTGATAGGTGTCGACCATCGAAATCGCCCAGCCGGACCGATTGGGCCAGCCGTTGAGCTGGAAATACCCGCCCCACTGGTCCACCCCCCGCATGTAGAGCGAGAAATTTAGGTCCGGCCCGATCGCGAGGTAAAGCTGCCGCCCCGTCGCGCTGATATGCAGGTCGGCATCCGGCGCGCGGTTGTCGGACAGGCGGACCCAGATGCGCTTGGCCGACGTGTCGAGGAAGAACGCACCCTTCCCGAAAGTGTCCGCCGCGCGGTTGATTTCCGCGATCGGATTGGCCGCATTCGCCACGCCATCCACCGGCACCGTGAGCAGGCCAAGGGGCCGCCCGAAGCGGTTGGAATAGCGCTCGTCCCACATTTGCCGGTCGACCGGCTGCGTCGTGTACGTCGCCACATAGACACGCGGGTCGGCGGTCGCGGTGAAGGTCGGCAGCGCCGCCTCGTGCGACGAGATGACCTGCGCCGCGCGGGTGAAGCGCCCGTCCGTCACGGGCAGCGGATTGCCCGAGGCATCGCACGGCTCGACGACGAGATTGCGCGCCCCCAGCCAGGCCCCAAAATCGTCGGGAATGCCCGACCCGTCGACATTGGTCGCACGGTAGATGCCCGCCTGGGCCAGTACGCGCACCACCTGGGCGGTGGACTGCGCGCCCGCGCGCACCATCGCTTGCCGCAAGGAGCGGCAGCGGTTGGCCCAGGACAGGCAGTCCTTGGAATTGTCGCCGCCCGGCCCGACGAAGATCGTGACGGTCGGCGTCGGTCGCCGGGTCGTCACGTCGAAGGTGTGGCGATAGGTCCCGTCCGCCCCCCGAATGACGGTGAACGGCGGGACATGGCCGAAGCCGTCCGGCGGCGGCAAGGCGGCGGTGCCGACCGGCTGTCCGCCGATCAGCGGCACGGTCTGGGCGGCGGCGGGGGCGGCGACCAGCGCCGCCAGCATCAGGAGAAAGGCGCGCATCACGGAATCCGGGCAAGAGTGACATTGCAGCCGGTCGTCCCGGCCAGGGTGACATCCACGATCGCGCTTGCGCCGACCGTCACCATGGTCCCGCCGCCGCTATCGGCCGCGTTGCGGGTCAGCATCGTGACCATGGTGACGCCATCCGGGCCGAGATAGCGCAGGGTCACGGTGCCGTAGGTCGAGCAGCCTTGGGTGAAGACGTAATTGCCGCCGAAGAGCGTCGCGGCGGACGACGGCACATTGGCCGTGGCCAGCCGGAACGCCTCGGCCCGCCCCGCGACGGGCAGCGGCGTCGCCGGGGTCACGCTGGTCGCGGGCGAGCCCGGCGCGCCGAAGGCGAGCGAGGATTGGGGAACGAAGCCGCCCGGCGCGGCGACCGGCTTCGTCTGGGCGGCGGCAACCCCAGGCGGGCCGAGCAGCGCCAGGGCGAGATAGAGCAATCGACGAGACACACAGACCTCCGAAGTGAGGCCGAGACGATGACGCCGATTTGCCCACTTGTCGGGATGCGCTGACGCACCTAAATAGGTGATGTGCGCCGCGCGTGACACGGTGAATCTGCCAGCCGTAGGACCGGAGCAATCCGGGATCGCGTTGCGAGGGACGGCAGTCCTCGCCGCCCGGCGCACATCTCCTACCATGACGAGAGGCTTTCCAGCAGTGCCGCGAGTTCTTCGGCCTGCAAGACGCGCAGCGCGATAATTCCCAAGAGGCTGGGGCGCTTCGTTAGCCGAAGCATCGTCGCGCGTTCATCCGTGACATGGATCAGCACCGGATCGTCGCCATCGCGCAGAACGTGCGTAGGTCGTTCGACGAAATCGCCCAATCGGACATTCGCAAGGTCCACATCGGCGACCGTTTCACGCATGACGCTGGCGATGGGGCGCGCTGCCCGGATCATGCGCCGCACTTCATCCGCAAGGGCGAGTGCAGGCGCTTCGCCCAGATGCTCGACCACTGCCGCAAAGCGGTCCGACGCGATGAAATCGTCCAGTGCGCGTTGCGTCGCGATCGGATCGGCCCGCGCCGCCTGCATCAAAGCTTCGGTTGCAAGCCGCCCCTTCTTTACGGTCGTCGTGCCATCCAGACCCTCCAGCGCGCCGATGGCGGTCGTGACCGGGCCGGGCGCAATGTCCGGCAATGCGGGGACCGGAGCCTGTCCACCGACCCGCTTGCCCGCTGCGATGTCGCGCAGCAATTCACGCTCGCGCCCATAGCGGAAGCTTTGAAGGTACACTCTGTCGCGCGTGCCCGTCACCTTGATGACAGCGCATAGATAGCCATCGTCCTGCTTGTAGAGCACGAGGTGGTTGTCCCGATCTCGAATGATATGGTCCGGCTTGGCCCCCAATCCGGGCAGCTTTCGATAGTCGGCGACGGTCAATTCGCCGTGGCCAGCACTCCGTTCGGTCTTACCGAGCTGCTTGGCGAAGCTGTCGCTCGACAGCACCACGACGTGATTTTCTGCGCCCAGGAGGGAGCGCACCTCATCGGACATGACCATCACCGGAAAGACGCCATTCGGCTCGGCCAGCGTCTCCAGAAAGGCGTCCGACTTGACCAGATCGGTCAGCACCGCGCGCGCCGCCTTGGGGTCGATCGGGGCCATGGCCTCCAGCGAGCGGGTCGCCTTTTCGGCGACCGCCTGCATCCCGAACGCCCCCGGATTATACGCGAAGCCAGGCCCGATCCCGACCGGCACCGCCTCGGGCTTGTCCGCGCCCTTGCGCCAGAAGGTGCGCAGCCGCCCGCCGACCTGCCCGTCTTCGGTCATCCACCCGATGCGGACCAGCTCGGCCTCGGTCGTGACGCGGTAGCCCAGCCGGTCGAGGTCGGCCTGGGAAAGCTGGCGCACCGAACAGCGGCACCCCCAGTCATTGGGCGGATAGAAGATCGCCCAGGCCGGATGGTCGACGGGCAGGATGATGCGGAACGGGAAAGCCGGGTCATTGCCGCCCCAGCGCCGATGCAGCGGCCGGGTCCGGTCGTCGCCGATCGACACGTACATCAGGTACGGCCGGACATCCTTCATCTCCTGAATGCGCTTCCACCGCCCGGCCGCGCGGCTGATGCGCAAATTGGTGTCGTAGATGGTCCGCAGGCGTCGGCCGCTGACGAAGACGGGGCCGGCGGTGCCGGTCAGCGCCTCATTCTCGACCATGCCCCACCACCCGGCCTTCTTCAGCTCGGGGACGAGGCCCGCCTTCCATTGCTCCAGCGTCCCGCCGTCGCGCATGACCTTGTCCAGCGACTGGCGGATGGTCGCCAGCAGGTCGAGATTGGCGACCTTGGCGACGGTAAAGGCGCGGGCGTGGTCGGCCTGCCACATCTCGGTCCAGTGGACGGTCGGGCGGAGCTTGTCCCGCGCCTCGAACGCCGCCACGGTGTCGGTGGCGGGGAGGTTGATGGTTGCGCGGAGCGAGGGGTCAGGCATTGGCCGCCCGCTTCACGGCATAGAATTGGGCGATGCGATTGCAGGCGATCTCGAAATATTCCGGGTTGACCTCGCACCCGATGAATTTCCGTCCTGTTTGCAGTGCGGCCAGTCCGGTCGAGCCGGAGCCCATGAACGGGTCGGCGATCACCTCGCCACAAATCTCTAGCATGTCGGCGAGCAGGGCAACCGGCTTGCCCGCGACGTGATGCTTGCGTTCCGAATTGACGGCGCGGCGGAATACGCCCGGCACGCACGGCCCGGCGTCGGCCATCGGCCCATTGCTTCCCCAGACCAGATACTCGGCCTGGTTGCGGTAGCGCCCGCGTTGGGGACGCGCGCCCTCCGTCTTGTCCCACACGGCCAGTCCGCGCCAGACCCAGCCGCCCGCCTGGATCGCGTCGGCCGTCGTCGGAAGCTGCCGCCAATCGGTGAAAGCGCCCAGGATCGCGCCTGGGCGGGCGATTTCCCGCGCAAGGCCCGTCCAGATCGCCGACCAATAGGCATAGCCGCGCTGGTCGCGATTATCGCCGCTGAAATCCGGGTACAGATGCCGCGACTCCGATCCCTGATACTTGACCGTCGTGCGGGCGGCGCGGTCCCCTCGGTACAGTCCGCCCGAGCTATAGGGCGGATCGGTGAGAACTGCGTCGATGACCGGGAGCTGCGGCAGCACAGACAGGCAATCGCCCAGATACAGGGTCGCATCGCCGATGGTTTCGACACGAATCAAGAAAGCACCTCGTAAAACTCGATGTCATGGGGCCGCCCTGTCAGCGACCAGCGGCATCCGGTGCGGCCATCGGCAGGCCAGCCGCCGGGGACGCCGAAACGGTCGCCGTTCCGCAGCGTGCCGGTGACGCGCTTGGCCGTGGCCTCACGCGGACAATGTCCGGGGTTGCGCCTCACAGCAGCCCCTCGGCCTGCGCGTCGCGATACTCGTCGCGCGCGTCGGCCATGCGGGCCTGGAACCAGGTCCAGGCATAGTCGGGGCCGCGTTCGCCGGTCGCAAGGACGTGGAAATGCAGGGCGATCGCGCTGGAGCGCGTCAGCTTGCCCGGCTCGGAATGGCGGTCGAGGAAGCGGCGCGCCTTGTCGAGCTGCGCCTCCATCTGCGCGGCCTGGTCGTCCCAGCGCTGACGGACCGCAGCGCGCAGGTCCCAGCCGGTCAGCCAGTGCCGAACGAGGTGGCGCGGGCATTCGGGCGGCGGCCGATCGCGACTGGGCGCGACCCAGCCCAAGGGCCGCCGGGCCTCGGACGGATAGCTGTCGTCCAGGTCATTGATGCCCCGCCGGATCCAAGCGGCGGCGATTTCGCCGTCGTCCGGCTGGCGCTGGCGACGCGGCGGCGGGCGGCGCTTCACGGCTTCACCGTGTCGAGCATGTCGCGGCCCGCCTGGGACAGGCGCAGGAAGGGCATGGATTCGCTGTTGAGCGACCATGTCTTCAGCCCGAAATGCTCGATCAGCGCGGGTCGGTCGCGGGCGCGTTGCAGCAGCGTTGCAAGGGTCCGCCAGCGCACCCCGGTCCGCAGCACGTCCGGGACGTGGCGCGGCGAGGTCGGATGCACCGCCAGCATGGCGCGACGCTGGGCGGGCGACAGCGCGGCCCAGCGAGCGTGGCGCTTGGCGTCGCAGGCCTCGCACGGGCAGCGGTCCTTGGGCGGAATGTGCGGGAGCGTGTCCCGGTCCCAGCGTGGCGCGGCCATGGTCAGCGCCGGTCCCGGCACGGCGCGCAGCGGCCGCCGATCAGGCGCGGCGAGGCCCAGCCGCATTCCCGGCATTCCCCGGCGACGCCCTTCGCCACCGGCTGGCGCGCGGCGGCGATCAGGCGCGACAGCGCGCGATCGGCGACGGCATTGGCCAGATCGACATCGTCGGCCATCAGCGCGCCTCCGCGCCGGTCAGCGCCTGGACCTGGGCGGCGAAGGTCGCGCGCGCCAGCCGCTCGGCCAGGCGCTCGGCCGCGTCATCGGCGGCGGCGGCCTCCAGCGTGGCGATCGCGTCCTCGACCGATCCGGCCGCGCGGAGCTTGTCGACCAGCGGCGCGATCATCGCGGCGGCCGAGGCGGTCCAGCCGTCGTCCGCCATCGCCGCATCCACCGCATCGTCGATGTCGTCGCGGTTCGGACTGGCGGCGGGCTCGGCCAGCGCGATCGCCGGGTCGGCGGGCGCATCCTCGACCGGCGGCACGTCGTCATTGGCGGGCGGCGGCGCAGGTCGGGACGCCTGGGGATCGACCGGCGGCGGCGTCGCCGCGCGGACATAGCCGTCGCCGTAGCGGTCCTTGAAGCTTTCCTCGGTCCGCACCCAGCCCAGCTCGGCCAGCGCCTTGTCCGTCTCGGCCGCCGTCTTGAGGTCGTCTTCCTTCTCGACGATCCGCACGACCGTCGGACTGGCGACATCCGCGCCGAAATTCAGGTCGGTCCACCAGCGCGCGGGGCCGGAATTGAAGGTGTCGGCGAGCAGATCGGCGTCGGCCTTCACCACCTCCAGCTTTACGTCGGCATGGACCTGCCCCTGCGCCTTGGACGACCCGTTGTCGGTGGTCATCGTCTGGGACAGGATGATCTTGGCGATGCAGCCGTCCATGTACCGGCACACGGCGGCGAAATCGGCCCCCGACTGGGCGAGCGTCAGCAACTCGACATCCATGCCCGCCGGGATGGCAAAGCCGGAGTCATTGGCGATCGCCTGGATCGCCATCAGCAGCTTGTCGATCTCCTTCGCGGACGAGCCGCGCGGATAGGTGCCCTTGGCGGTCGGCACCGAGAATTTGTCGAGGAAGATATTCCAGAAGCGGACGCCGTTCCGCTTGAACTGGACCGGCCAGTAAAGCCACTCGGCCAGGCCTTCGCCGTACACCTGGTCGTCGTCGGTGCCCCCGGCGCGCACCACCCAGAATTTGCGGTCCGGCAGCACCTCGCCCTGCGGCGCGGCGCGGGTGAGCAGGCGCAGCCGGTCGTCCTTGTCGAAGCGGAAACGGCGCGCATGGCGGACATGGATCGGGCGGCACTTCGCGCCCGGCACCCAGTCCAGCAGGCCGTCGAGCGAACCCCAGTTCAGCTCGCCGACCGAGATGCCATAGAAGCTGGCCCACAGCATCTTTTCGGTGACGAGGTCCCAGCCGATCCGCTCCAGCGTCTCGGTCAGCGCCTCGGCCGCCTGGACCGAGCGAGGGTCGTCCTCGTCGCCGGGCAGCACGTCCCATTCGCGGCTGACCACCGCGCGGATGCGCTGTTCCATGCAGGACTTGACCTGATCGTCCTTGCGGATGCGCTCGTACACGCCCCAGTCGACCACGCCCCACAGGCGGCGATCGAGCGGCTGTTGCAGCTCCTGGACGAAGGGGCGCGTGATGTCGCGGCCATCGCCGGTCGAGGCGATTTCGTTCGTCAGGTCGGCCGGAAGGGCGGCGACTTTGCCGCCGCCCCGCTTGTTCTTTTTCGCCATTACCAATCCCCCGCGCGGCCGAAGTCGGCGCGCCGCCGGACGGTGCCGAAGCCCGTGTCCGTATTTTCGTACTCGCCGCCCATCGATCGCGGCTGGTCGGCGGCGTGGGTCTCGACCGGCTGGACGTCCTCGTCCGCCGCGCCGACCAGATTCATCAGCGCGATCGAATAGTCGCCGTGGCGCTTGCCCTTTTCGCCGTCCGCCTTGGTCGCGACGCGATCGACGACCTTGGGCACGCCGCGCACCATCTTGACCTGCCGCAGGTCGTCCTTGACGCCCTCGTCACGCGGAATGAGCATCGTCCGGTCCTCGAACCGGGCCTTCATGCGGGGCATCCGGGCGAGGTATGTCGCCTCGGTCGCCATCACCGACTCGATGCGGTCCGCCCCGTATTTTTCCTGCATGTCCTCGGCGAGCTGCTGGCCGTTGCCGCGACCATCCATCTTGCCCGCCGCCCAGAGCGGCAGCGTGTCACATAGCCAGCACAGGATTTTGAATTGCGCCCAGAAGGGCACGTTGCGCATTTCCAGGCCGAGCCGGTTGTGCAGGACACAGGCCGCGTCCTCCTGTCCGGCCGCGATCACCGAAAGGTCGTTGCTGCGCGCAAAGTCCTGACCGAAGAAGGACGGGCGGTGCGGGTCGAACAGCGCGACGACCGGTAACAGCTCGCGCTCGATCCAGTCGTCCAGCCACTTCTCACGCCAGACCCGCACCGCCTCGCGCAGCGCGTCGCCGATCGGCGTCGCCACGCTGTCGGCCGCGACCAGCAAGCCGCCCGCCCTGTCCCATTCCTTGCCCAGCGTCAGGCGCACGACATGATGATCGGGCGACATGCAGGCGTCGATCGTGGCGGCGGGCAGGTAGATGCCAGACCCCTTGGCAGGGATCACGTCCAGCTCTTCGTCCGCGCCGTCGGCGTAGAATTTGCGCAGATCGGCTTCCCAGGCGGCCTCGGCCTCGGGCGTCCACGCCACTCCGGTCCGAAGGCAGATGCGCTTGTAAAGCCCTTCCTCCAGCGCGCGGGCGAGCGTCACCTTCTGGATGATGCCGCCCCGCTTGCCGCTGCGGATATTCTCGATCAGCTCGGCAAAGGGATTGTCGGCACCATCATGGGTGGAGATGACGACGACGCGCCCGCCCCACATGGTCAGCGCCATGGCGGCCTTGATGACGCCGTCCAGATCGTCATGAAAGGCGGCTTCATCAATGATGACGCTGCCCTGCATACCGCGCAGGCTGCGCGGCTTGGACGACAGCGCCACGATCGATTTGCCGGAGGGGAAGTCGATGCGCAGCGACAGGATGCCGCGCTCCGACCCGTCGTCGAACAGGAACTCGTCGGACGCGCTCGCGGCCTGATTGAACGCCTTCGCGAAATCGGCGCAATAGCCGATAAATTCGCGCGTCATGTCCTTGTTGTAGGCCAGGTAAAAGACGTTCTGGGGCCGCTCGGCCGGGGACGCGACCATCACCGCATCCGACGCAAAGCCATAGGTCAGGCCGGTGCGACGCGACTTTTCCGACACGAACAGCTTGGTGGTGCGGCTAAGCTCGATCGCCTCAATCTGATAGGGCAGCAGGACGGCGGTCGTCACGCCGCGAACCCAAGGATGCGGGTGCGGATCGCCGACAGCGTGGCCTCGCTGGCGCCCGCCGCGCGGCCCGCCTCGGTCGCCTCGGCCGCCGCGCGTTCGCGGGTGCGGCGCGCTTCTTCCTCGCGAATTTTGGCCTCGCGCTCGATGTCGATCTTGGACGAGCTGGTCACGTCCTTGACCGCCTTCGCCAAGCGCGACAGCGCCAGCGTGTCGAGCCCGCCGCCTTCCTCGTCGTCGCCACCGGACGCGTCGTCCTCGGCGCTGGCGATGGGGATGATCGCGCGCGTCATGACCGAGGTCATGAGCTGGTTCATCATGCGGACCTGATTGTCGCCGGACTGGCCGAACTCGTTGCCGAACGCCGCCGCAATGCCCTGGATACGCCGCTGTTGCGTCGCCAGCTCGGCAAAGCCCTTGGCGTAGCGGCCCACGGCCGAGCGCGACCGCTCGGTGCCCAGATCGCGCAGCAGCGCGCAGATGTCGTCCAGCGTCTCGCCGCGCCCGATCGCGTCATGGACGGCGTCCAGGACCTGGGGCGGCAGGCTTTTCAGAGAGGATCGCCCGGCCATCAGCGCGCCGTGCCGACCTTGCGCCGCACCGCATGGCGGTGGACGCCGTCATAGAAGAAATGACCGTTCGCCACGTCCTCGCCATCGGGGAGGATTTGGGCGAGCAGGAACGGCTCGACTTCTTCGACCGCAATCAGCCCGGCATCGGCCAGCCAGCGCATTTGCTCGACGACCGTCCGGCGCGCGACAGGGTGGCCGCGCTGTTTCAGCAGCAGGGTCAGCGTGTCGTCGGATTGCTCGCCGCCGATCTCATTCATGAAGTCCAGGATGGCGCGGCGGATGACCGCGTTCAGCGCGTCGACGCTCACCGCTTGACCCCTTCGGTCAGCAGGGCGCGAAGATACTCGTTCTGGGTGCCGAGCTGATCGACGACGCCTTCGACGCCGCGTTCGACCTTGCCCAGCCGCTCGGATACCTGGGCCAGCCGGTCATTGAGGGCGTTGCGCGTGGGCGGTGCGGCGCATTCCTTTTCCAGGATCAGGATGCGGGTTTCATGGCCCGCCAATTCCTTGTCCTGGACCGCGTTCTGCCGGGCGACTTCGGTCGCCAGCGCGGCCAGCTCAGTTTTCAAAGCGAATTGATTGCGGAGCCAGAAAAGCCCGGTCGCAATCAGCAAAGGCGTCAGTGTCGACGCGATGGGCCAGATGACCCGAACATATTCCATCCACATTGCGTGTCGGGTCCCCGTTGAAGCGGGAACGGGGTGACACGGACGCGGGATTTATTCGGGATGCACTGGCGCAGGCGGGTCCGAAGGCTCGGGAAACATTTCCAATTGTCGGGTGTCGACCGGCCGCTTCGGTACGAAGATCGGTGCGTCATCGGCTTCATTGGTCTGATTTGCAAGATGCGCAACGTAACGCCTGTTCGACCCGATCATCCGCGCCGCGTCGTTCTTGTTCAGCTTGCCCGCGCGGACGGCGGCGATGACCGGCGCGCGACGTGCCCGCGCCAGGGCTTCGCGGCCCGTGGGAATTTCCAGCTTTTCCCGGCCATAGACGCGCGCCAGCGTCGCCACCGTCTCGGGCGGCAGCACGTCGGTGAACGGCGACTTTTCCGGCGCGATCGGCACATACACATCCTGCCCGCCGAAACGGTCGACCAGCATTAAAACATGCTTGGGCCGGATATGCGCCGCCATCTCCAGCATGAAGGGCGACCAGCCCCGGCCGGGCTTCACGTCGTCCGGGATGGGCAGGTCCGCCAGGCGCGGCAGGTCGTCAGCCATGCCCGCCTCCCTCGCGCAGCATCCGCCCCAGGAAGCGGATCGCCTCGTCGGTCTGGTGGTCGGTCCAGCGCCGGGGCGGCAGGCGCAGCGCCTCGATCAGAAAGGCGTCGGCGGTGTGGCCGGTGACGCGATTGCCGACCAGCAGCTTGGCCCAGATCGCGTCGACCACGGCGCGGCGATCGGCCTGGGGACAGGGCGGCGTGCTCCATTCGACGCCTTCGCGCGCGGCCCAGGCTTTCATCGCCTCGATCACGGCGACGGCCGATTTGTGGTCGAGGAAGCGGACCGCATCCACGCCCGTCTGGCGCTTGACCCAGGCATTGAGCGCGGCTTCCTCCGGCCGGTCGACGGCGCGCAGCCAGTAGAGCGACCACCAAAGCGCCCAGATTTTGCCGACATGCGCGCGGGTCGAGCCGACCGGCCGATCGCGCTTGGCCGTGCCGGTGCCCCGGATCGCGACCAGCACCTTGTCCATGTCGGCGATCGTCATGCCGGTCAGCGACGGCTTGCCGGTGACGCGCAGCTGCACCGCGCGGCGATCGTCCTCGTCCAGGCCAGCGTCGCGCGCGGCGGCGAAGATCGCCCGGCGGCGGGCGTTCAGCGGATTGGCGGCGGTCATGGCCGCACCTCGGCCGCCTGGGGCGTCGCCAGATCGAGCGCGGTCCCGCACCCGCCGCACTGGGCGGAGCGCCGCCCGACCAGCCAGGCCGCGCCGAAACAGGTCGGGCAGATCGTGCCGGGACCGCGATAGAGCATGACGCCGACGCGCGCCGATCGTACCGCGTCGTCCGACAGCACGATCGGCAGGACCAGCAGCGCGGCGCGGTCGCGGTGGCGGGTGGTGCCGCCCCAGAAGGCCTCGCCGGTCGCCATGCAATAGGCGTCGGGCCAGCGGCTGGTCAGGTAATGCGGTTCGGTCGGCGCGGGATTGGTCCAGGGAGCCTGGACCATCGCCCGGTACTCGGTCTTGAAGCCCAGCGTCCCGTCGAAGAGGAAAGGCCCAGGCGGGCAGTCGGCCAGCGTGACGCGGCCCAGCGGGTCAGTCATCGGACGTGCCTCCAAAGGCGCGTAAGCGTTCGGTCAGCGCGCGGAAATCGGGGTGAAGCTCGCGCCGGGCTTCGGCCCTGCGCAGGGCGGTGTGGATGGCGGGATGGCCGCGCTGCATCACGCGGCCGATCGCGGGCAGCGAGGCATGGGTCGCCTCGCGCATCGCCAGGATGGTCGCCTGCCGCGCGATGACCAGCGGCTTTTCCCGGCACTGGCGAAGCAACGCCTCGACCGGAACGCCGGTGGCGATCGCGGCGGCGGCGAGGATTTCGCCAAGCTGGCGGTCCAAGGCGGTGGTCATTGCACCGTGCCCCAGGCTGCGCCGTCGCCCTTGCCGTTCATCGCATCGGCGACCATGCCCAGCAGGCGGTCCAGGCCCGCCACCGACAGCGAGGCGACCAGCATCGTCCCATCGCTATGCCGCAGCGACAGCGACACGACCGCGTCGTCGCCGACCCCGTCAAAACCGACGGCGATCGCGCCGACCTGCCCGGCATGGGGTGCGGCACGCTCTTGGGCGATGGCGGTGGTGAAGCCACGCATCGCCACCATGCGCAGGGCCTTATCCATGCGTCTGGCCTTCCATGACAGCGACAGCCGACGACCGGAGGCCGGGATAGGCCCGGTCGATCAGGTCATTTGCGATTTCGGAAAGACCCCATCCTGCATAGGCCGTGAGCTGGTCCGAATGCTGCATCCACGTCAGCGGCCCGAAAAGTGCTTCCCAGGCGGTCCGATACTCGTCGAGCTTGGCCTGCACGTCGTCCGCCTCGGCCTGGGCAGGCGTGTCGACGGAGCTGATCCAGGCGCTGCACCTATTTTCGATCGTGCGGACGTGTGCGAGCGCGGCGTTCTTTGCCTCGTCAATGGTGTGGAAAGTGTCGATCCACTCGTCGTCCACGGTCAGGGTATAGCTGGGGTAATCCTTCCACGACTTCCATGCGATCAGCGCGGTGCCGAGCGGCGTATCGCACGCGCAATGGTCGTAAGGGCATTCCCCATTCGGCGGTGTGGCGTCGGTCCATGCCGGGACGGGATCGCCCGTCTTGCTTTCGAGCGTGTCAGCCACGGGCGGCACTCCCGGCTTTGAGCGCGGGTTCCGCGCGCAATTCGTGGAGCTGGCGCATGAGGTCGGACAGGGCGTAGCCGTCCTTGGCCGACAGGTGGACGACGACGGTCGTCGCCTTTGTCTTGCCGGACAGGGTGCGAAAGCTGTCCACGCTGACATGCTCGCGGTCCCACATCACCGACCGGATGGGAGTATCGTCGAGATAGCTCACTGGACGACACTCCGATCCAGAGACTGCGCGTGGGCGAGCTGCGCGGCGTTCAGCTTGACGGCGAAGGCGGCGGCTTGGTCCTCATCCAGAGTGACCATCAAAGCCCCCTCGGGGCTGATGATCGTGATCGCGACGACCTTGCCGACAATGGCAATGTCCTCGGCCGATACGGCCACCCCTTGAGTCGGCTGGGCTTTTTGCGAGCGCGCGACCGGCGCGACGATGATCGAGCCGCCGACCGCATGGTGGATGGTGTGCTTGGTGTAGGTCATGCCTGCCCCTCCACCATGCGGGCGACTTCGCCGGTCAGGCGGTGGCGCTGGTGCGCGGCGAGCCGTCCCAGGTCGAGCGCCTGTTTCTCGATCCCGTCGAACAGGTCGCGCAGGACCAGCCCGGCGACGGTCTGGGACGTGTCGACCTGACGGGCGTCCTCGGCCATCGCGGTCAGATTGCGGCGCATGATTTCCAGGTCGGCGCGCGCCATGGGCTTGTTCGCGGCGATCGCGGCGGACACGTCCGACACGAGGTTTTGCAGATCGGTTGCAAGGGACATTCAATCCTCCTGTTCGTCGTGGGGGCGGTCGGTGTTGTTGGGGCAGGTCGGGCACGACTGGGCGAACTGGGCGTGGAGCCAGTTGACGACCTTCGGGCGGCGGCGATTGCGGATGCAGGTCTTGAGCGGCATCTGGCCGTAGAGCGGGCAGACGACCTCTTCCTCGGCCAGGGTGGCGCGGACGAGCTGTTCGGCCTCCGGGTAGGACCCGGCGTAGCTGCGGTTGATGATCCGACTGACATAGCCGCCGGACTTGCCGAGCTGGTCCGCGACGGCCCGCTGGTTGGTCCGGTCGCAGGCTTCCGCCAGCACCATGACCCAGGCGGGCGGTTCGGGAGCCCAGGCGGTGGCCGCCTTCTCGCGATTGGAGTAGTTAACAAACATGGTTAACTTACCCCCCCGTCCGCATTAACTTCCTGATCTTTTCTCCGAAGCGAGACGACGCCGGGCGAAATGTCGACGCGACGACCGTTGTTGTTGTCGACCAGGATCATCTTGCCTTCGGGGCGGCTGGTCGACGGGCATTTCGGCCCGGTATTGCGCGCAAGCCGGTACACACTGACCCGGCCGGTCTGCCGGAAGCCGCGTTCGACCATCTGGACGTATCGGGCACGCTGGAGCTGATCGACATAGGTCGCGACAGCTCGCTCCGACGCCCCCGCCGCGATCCGCAGGGTGGGCGCGTCGAACGTCTTGAGGACGCGCATCGCCGCCCAAATCCGTTGCCGGGCGCTACGTTCGCGGATGTTGGTCTTCGCCGTGTCGCTCCGGCCATCCGGCGGCAGGCTATCCGCCCCCTCGACCACGCGGAAACGCGACGGGTTGCCGGAGTGGCGCACGACCGCACCGCGTTCCTGCCAGCGCTTCAAAGCGGTGTGGATCGTGTCATAGGTGCCGGGACATTCCTTGAGCAGGTCGGCGATGCTGCGGGGCGAGGACGAAGCGCGAAGCGCCGCCCACAGCGGTCGTGCGACCGCCGCCTTGATGCGGGGCGTGCCCTTGGTGGTCAGCGCCATCATGCGGCCCGCCGGATCGGAATGTCGCCGGTCGAGAACGGGCGGGTTCCCCAGGCCGCGCGATCGATCGCGGTCAGGCCATTGGACATGGCCTGGGACTGCACCTCCTGGAGGTTCGTCACGATCCGGCGCGTGATGCCCTTCGTCGCCCGGACGATCGCGTCGACCAGATCGTCCGCGACCGAGACGCGCGGACAGTAATAGTCGCGCAGCAGGCAGGCATCGGTCAGGCTCGACGGCTGGGCGGGCGTGGCGACCAGAATGCGGTTGTCGAACCGTTCCCAGTCCTTGAGCTTGGCGGGAAGCGCCTCCTCCCCGATCAGCATGACGGGCACGCCGCCATGGTCGTGGATGTCGCGGATGATCTCGACGTTCTTGCGATGGACGACGTAATCCGTCTCGTCGACGATCACCGGCTGCGGCGCGACCTGGAGCTGTTCGATCACCTGGTCCAGCAGCTCGTCGGCGGTGCGGCCCATGCGCGTGATGCCCAGGTCCATGGCGATCGCGCGGAGCATGGACTTTTGCGTCCAGGTCGAGCGGGCCACGACATAGGCGGCGTTGAAGCGGGCCGCGATCGTCGCGGCGGCGACCGACTTGCCATAGCCGGACGGGCCATAGAGCAGGCCGATACGCGGGCTTCCCTGCGGCGCTTCCTGACAGCGCATCATGGTCGCCAGACCCAGGCGCATGTTGGTGAGCTGCGCGGGTTCATGGATATTGGTCAAAGCGAACTCTCCTTGAGGGACGGGGTGGCGGCGGGCGCGTTGCGCCGGGCCGTGAAATCGGCGGTCAGCAATTTGTGAGCGCGATATTCGGTGGACTGGGTGAAGACGTGGGCACGCGACAGCGCGTCGGGATCGACCGGCAATCCGGCGGCATGGTCCGCCAGGACGCGGTCGGCCTCGGCCATGCGGTCCTCGAAACTTCGGGGTGCGCTGGCGACCGTGCGCGGATAGCGGGCCTCCGCCGCCTCGATCGCGCGGTCGCTGGGCAGCGTGGCGGGCACGTCGGCGATGCTGGCGATCGCGGGCGTCTGATGCGGGGCGGTGCGGACCGGCAGCGTGACCAGCTTGCCCGCTTCCTCGGCATCGCGGCGCAGGACGGCGTTGCGGGCATCCTCGAAAGAGAACCGCCGCTTCTTGTCACGCAGCTCGGCGCGCTGCGCGTTCATCAGCGCGGCTTGCTGGCGCCGGGCCTCGACCGCGAAGTCGCGGTCCGACAGGCCGGAGCGCTCGGCATTGACCGCCGTTCCGATGTAACGCTGGTCCTCGTCGAAGACGAACAGCGCGCCCAGATCGTCCTCGTCGCGGCGCAAGATGACCGTGCGGCCGACATAGGCGGCAAGCGGCGCGGTCCAGTAGCGGCCCTTTTTCCAGGTAATGCCGCGCTTCGTGACCTGCGCCTGTCCGACCAGCGCCGACAGCAGCAGCTTGAGGGTGCCTTCGTCCGGCGCGCCCCGCGCGGCACGCGGCGAATTGGTCCAGCGCGACATGGGCGACGCGCCCAGGCTGGAATGGGCGCGGACGTGGTACACGCCGTCGAGCCAGTTGGTGACGATCGCCTGCAGCTCGTCGGCCGACAGTTCGGGCACGATGACGGGGCGCTTGGTTTCCTTGCGGGCGACGGCGCGCAGCCGCGACGCCTCGGCGACATTGTGACCGATATAGCCGCCCAGCAGCTCGGCCCGCTCGCGGGTGAAGGTGCCGAACATCCGCTCGACGAACGGCTTCTTGTCGCCCGATGCGGGTGGCACCGGGTCATGCACGATGCCCAGCAGCTCGCAAGCGGTGCGCACCGTGGCGTTGATATAGCCCGAGCCCTGGTCGGTGCGCAGCACCTCGGGCATCACGCCCCAGGCGGTCATCGCGGCGACCAGCGTCCGGCGGACCGACTGGGCAGACTCGCTGTCGACGACCAGATAGAAGGTCCGACGCGACCAGACATCGACGATGCCCAGGATGGACTTGCGCCCCTCCTTGGTCATCACGTCGGCCTTGGTGGTGTCGATCTCCCAAATCTGATGCGCATAGGACACGCCCGCGTCGGCGCGGCCGAGGGCGACCCGGTATTTGCTCTTGAACAGGTCCGGGTCGCGGAAGCTGGCGAGCAGCGCGGGTTTGGATGCCTCCAGCTTGGCAATGAAGCGGCGGACCGTGTGGACGGACGGCAGCGGCGCGAAGCGGCTGTGCATCAGCTCCAGGATCGCGGTCGCGGACAGGTCGCGCTCGGCCAGCCACGCCTCGACGGCGTCGGCGGCGTCGGGATTGCGGGTGAAGAAGTCGGAGCCCTTCGGCCGACCGCGCTGTCCGCCGACCGGCTGGGCAGCGGTGCGGTCGGCATAATCCCGGCGCGCCGCCTCGGGCAGGTCTGCCACCGCGAAAAGTCGGCCGCCGCCCCGGCCTTGGCGGTCGATCCACCGCCATTCGCCGCGCTTGGCACGCATGGCGACGGCGTTGCGGTCGGTCGGCAGGCCTTCCAGCTCCAGCGACGCGATTTCCAATGCCGACAGGTATTCACGGCCGAGGAGGGTCACTGGCGGGTCTCCGGCTGGGACACGCTGGGTGGCTTGCGAAAGCGGGCCGTACTCCGGTAGTTATCGACAGGTTGGGGCCGCTTCCGCGTGCCGTCCTCATTGTAACGGGTAGGCCAAATGTCCTTCGGCTCTTTGTCCATTGCTGCCGCGATCGCCTCTTCGGCAGCGCGACGCGGCACGACTAGCGCCCGCGCCAAGGCCCGCTCCTTGATCCCCGCATCGCGAGCCACTGACGCCAGCGTTCGACCGCCACGGCGCACAGCAGCTTTGATGTCTTCAGGATGCCAATCTTGCAGCATGTTTTAGGCGCAGACCTCAAATTTGGTGTAAACACACCATTAGACACTGCAAATCTGATGTCAACAGGCATCAGCGTTGATGTGATGCCTTATGCCCTGGTCTAAGGAAGACGGCGCACGCCTCCAGGAGCTGCTGGCCGAGCATGGTCAGAGAGAATTAGCGACCGCCGCCGGTGTCTCGGTTGCAACATGGCAGCGGACGATCGGTGGTGACCGTGCGCCGACGGTGGAAGAAATTGCTGGCCTTCGGGACCTCTTGCCGCCCGACGACATGTGGCGGCTGATCCTCGCTACATTCGAGGGGGTGATGAGGGAGCCGTGGACCGAGTTCGTGGCTCTAATGGAGGGGGCTATGGCATCGGAGCGGCCCGCGCCCGAGGTCGTCCAAGTGCCGGTGCATGATGTCCAGGTCGCGGCAGGCGCAGGGAAGATCGCCGACCGGCTACCGCCGCCGCTCTACCATTGGTCATTTTCGCGGGAATGGATGGAAGCCAACCTGCGCGGCGTTGGTCGTCTGGTCATGGTCGAGGTGTCTGGCTCCAGCCAGGAGCCCGAGTTGTCGAACGGTGATCTTGTCGCCGTCGACCTCGACCAGTCGCGGCTGCGTGAAGGACTGTTCGTCGTACGTCTGGATGACGTGCTGGTCATCAAGCACATCCAAATGGATGGTCGGACGGTGCGCCTGGTAAGCCGCAATCCACTGTACGATCCGGTCGAAATCGATTTGCACGAGCCCGGTATCGATGATCGTTTCGAGGTTGTTGGCCGTGCTGTCTGGGCGAGCAAGATGCTATGAGATTGCTCCTGATCGTGGCGGTCCTGGTCGGGCTTGGCGGCGGTGCCTATGCTTGGGCGCGCGAACCGAGCGATGGGCCGGATCTTGCCGCCTGCGAATTGCACGTCCGTGCAAATCTGCCCTCGGGCGTGGTGTATCGTCGGATCGATGTCGCCCGCGAAGATACCCCGCCGCTTTCATTTGCCGCTTTCCGACAGCAGGCGGGGGCATCTGCATCCGTCCACGGCCTGGGCGAGGCAGAGGATTTGCAGAACCAGGTCGACGAGTATTGGGCAAAATCCGGTAAGCTCGCACTCCGGACGATGGTCTTGACCTATCGGTTCGGCGGCGAGACCCAGCCCCGGAAGCAGGTCTGCGCATTCAGGCTGATCGAGGGCGAACTGGCGACGTCGCCAACCCTGATGAGCAATGCGACGACCGATACGCCCAAAGCTCTGGATGTCTTGGCGGACCTCCAGCACCGCCGCCGCCAGTCCCGGCCGAAGCATTCGTGCTGTCTCTGATCGCCGCGATCGCCGCCCAGGCGCTGACCTGCACGCCGGTCGCCGTCGACGGCGACACGCTGCGCTGCGGCCGGGAACGGATACGCCTGCTGGCGATCGATGCGCCGGAGATGCCCGGCCATTGTCGTCGGGGGCGCAGGTGCGTCACGGGCGATCCCTTCGCCAGTCGCGACTCGCTGGCCGCTGCCCTGCGCCCGCCCTTTACGATCCGGCGTGTCGGCTTCGATCATTATGGCCGCACTTTGGCGGCGGTCGCCGGGGCGCGGGGCGATCTGTCATGCTGGCAATTGCAGGCCCGGCGTGCACGATATCGGGCCGACTGGGACAATGGCCATATGATCGGCGACCGATGTCGATAGAGGCCAATCGCATTCTGATCGCGATTGAAGCTGCGGTCTTCTCCAACATCATGGCGATCCATATCGTGCCGCCTGTCTGGGCTCGGGCATGCGGCCTGTTTGGTAGCTAGTTGACGCGTTCGCTCTGGTGGGGGCTAGGACGTGTTTCCAGGGCGTTTCGATGTCATCCCCGGCAGAACGAGCGCGTCACTATTCACCGGGCGTGTGCGGGGCGTACACGACCTGTTTGTTTTGGACTGTGTATGCCATCTGCACAACCTCGTGCGAAATGCCCGGCTAATTTGTGAGGGCGGAGCCATGTGGCGGGATTTGTCACGTGGGCAGCAGCGTAAGGTATTGTCCATGTACCGGAGCGATCGGAATAATAGCGCTCCCGTATAGCAAATATACACTGGCAAACTGCAACGCTACCCGGCAATATCCTGCAATACCGGATGGCTTTGAAGCGAGAGGCCGCAATGTCGGATGTCAACGAGATCGAAGATCGGTACGCACCCGATTCTATAATTCGAGAATTAAGCAATCCTAGCCGCCGCACCGAAGCCATGTACCATTTCACAAAAAATGAAATGGAGGACGTCCAATATCTTATAGATATGGTAAATAATGCACTGCATGAAATTATCGCAGCTCTTGGAATAAAGGCATCTATAAAGTTTGCATTTGTTGCTACGGTAAAATCTCCATTCAAGTCGTTAAAATACGATCAAAATGACTATATCATAATTGTTGGGTGGAAGTACCTATACTGGCTTCACGTTCTATGTGTGAGATTGCAGCACGCCCCGGTAATGCATGCCTATCTGGGCTTGGATCAGCACACCGAATTTCCAGATTATCGCGGGAAATATCTCATTGATATTTGCCGGGATATCATGAGTGATGAAGAACGTTTCACAGAGGCAACGTCAAAATTATGCTGTGGGTTATCAATCCAGACCGCTATAGCTCTAATTATAAACCACGAAGTTGCACATATTGCCCATGGCCATGTTGATTTTATAAATTCAAGTGATTTTTCTCAATTTAAAGACTGCTCCGAATCGGAAAATCTCACGTTTAGAACGCTGGAGATGGATGCCGATTCATCATCTATTACTACTACATTTTCCATTATAGGAAGAAAAATAGGAAATGCCGTTGAGTCTGCGCCTTTGAGCAAAAAGGCATATCTTTCTGCTTACTACGCTAGAAGAATGATATTTGGAATATACGTATCTATAATATTTCAAGACTCAATAGCTAACTCTCATAATCCTATCAAGCATCCGCCGGGATATGCTAGGTTCCTTATTTTTTACTTATTGTTGAAGAATGATATTCAATCCCAAGAGGAATACTTTTGGGATTTGCCTGATAAGCTTCGGGAGAAAATGGCTGAAACATTCACAGAGCTTAGCGGAGAATTAGGCTGTCTGGGGTATCCTATGATGAGCAATGCGCTTGCAAGTGGTGACAGTGATGAATTCACCCCGACTTATGATCCGTTCGTTGCTGACTTCATGTGGTCAATACACCTCGAACCCTTGAACGGCAGATGGGCGCGCATCAGGCCCTTTTTGGTCCCACGTTTGAAAGGTGGCCTCTTAGCCCCGCCTTCTACGGACCCGTACTGAAATCATGAGTCGAGCAACGCGCCACCGGAGATCGTAACGAACCCATTGCGGTTTCTCCTCTCGTCGGCCGGAAGAGAGGCTTGGCAAGGCGCACGCCGCGAATTCAGGCACATACGTCCTCCCACTGGACAAGCTCCCCTAGCCTGATCCATGTTCACGTTCTGTTCTTATGGGAGTCAGAACATTGAAGCAGGATTTCGGGTCGTGGCTGATCGCGCAGCATCAGCGTGACGATTGGGTGGGGCTCTTCGCATTTTACGTGCGCCGCGACGGGGCGTTCCCGCGCGGGGCCGATCCAGAGGGCGTCCGCGCGTATCTGACCGCGACGGGCGCGGGGCCGGATGCGATCGACATGCTGGATACCGCCGCGCTGGAATGGGGGCGCGCGTGATGCGCCGGGCGGCCTTGGGGGAGGCGGTCCAAGACCCACTGATCTATCCGACCGATGCCAATCCGCGCTGGCGGCTGCGGGTGTTTGACAAATGCTGGCCGTGGCGGGCGACCAGGAGCGAGGCGCTTCGAGACGCGCTTCTTAGCCGGAATGCCCGGCGATGCTCCGAGGACAACACGACGTATCTCGATGCGGCGGCGGCGATCCAGCGCGATCCGCCTCATTACAGCGACCAATTGAGAATGAGGATGAGGCGGTCATGCAACGCGTCAAACGCAACGATCTGAAATACCATGTGGCCAGCGCCATTCGGGCACGCGGCAAGATCAAGATCAAGGATTACACCGATGATCTGAAGTCGCCGATGGATCAGGTCGTGGATCATCTGGCCGAGGTCGCCCTGGAACAGGTCTTCGCCCATGACGCCGTGGTCATTCGCCCGGATCATGGCGGGCCTGTTCCTGGAAGCACTGTCCGAAACTATCCCGGCAAATGGGACGAAAGCGAGCCTTGGCCCGAAGCCTTCGGTCCCAAGCCCACGCGCCCCGAAGACATCTAGCCCCTTGCGCCGCGCCGCCGCCTGCACCTATCAGGCGGCGGCGGGCCTGACGCCCACCATTGTCGGATGCGCCAGCGCAGGCCGACTATGCTGCCGCCGCCGCCTAATCCGGCGGGCATGGCACCGCCCCCCATCAAAATCCTGCGCCCCGGCACCTTCACCGATATTCACGGGACGAAGGTGACGTTCACGCAGTCCGACCTGGATCAGGTCATCGCGTCCTATGACCGGGAGAGCGACCCCGCGCCGATCGTCGTCGGCCATCCCAAGATCGATGCGCCCGCTTTTGGCTGGATCGGCTCACTGGCGATGGAGAACGGCGTCCTGGTCGCACACCCGTCCGAGGTCGCACCCGCCTTCGCGGAGGCGGTCGAGGCGGGCCATTACCGCAAGATTTCCCCCCAGCTCTATCCGCCGTCGAGCCCCAATAATCCCAAGCCCGGTAGCTGGTATCTCCAGCATGTCGGCTTTCTGGGCGGGGCGGCTCCGGCGATCAAAGGGCTGGGAACGGTCGCCTTTTCCGATGCCGCGATCGGCGTCGTGACGCTTTCCATCGAAGAGGACTCCATGAGCACCGAAGACACCAGCACCCCGGACGCGGTCGCGTTCGCGGAGCGCGAAGCCGCGCTTTCCGAGCGGGAAGCCGCCCTCCAGGCGCGCGAGGCGGACCAGGCGAAGCGCGACCAGGACGCCCGCCACGCCACCCATGTCGCCTTTGCCGAGGGGCTGATTGCCGATGCGAAGCTGGCCCCGGCGGGCAAGGACAAGGTGGTCGGCCTGCTCGACCTGCTCGATGCCAGCCAGCCGGTCGCTTTCGGCGAAGGCGACGCCGCGCAGATGACGCCCGCCGCCGCCTTCCGGTCGCTGTTCGACGGCGCGCAGCCGGTCGTCGCCCTGGGCGAGGCCGCACCCGCCGACAAGAAGCCCGGCGACGCGCCCAAGCCGACCGACATCGCCCGCCGCGCCCAGGCCTATGCCGAGAAGATGCGGAAGGAAGGCAAGCCGATCACGACGCAGGCGGCGGTCCGCCACGTCACCGCCAATCCCGACGCCTGACCGGCGCCGGGCATCCCAGACACGACATCACAGGAGCTTTAGACCATGGCTGGCCGGACGGACGGACTGACCAAGAATTTCCGCGCGGGGGCGCTGATCGCCCCCTATCTGATCCTCAAATTCGGCGGCGACGACCAGACGCTGGTCCCGGCCGCCGGTCCCACGGACGACCTGATCGCGACCAATGTCGAGCTAGAAGCGAAGCAAGGCGAACGCTTCGACGCCGCCTTCGGTGGCCTGCCCGAGGTCCGCTACGGCGGCCCGATCGGCCGGGGCAAGCCGATCACGTCGGACGCCCAGGGCCGCGCTGTCGAGGCTGCCCCCGCCGCCGGGGTGCGCGTGCGCATCATCGGCTTTTCGATCGCCTCGGGCGTGCTGGGCGATGTCCTCGCCTACCGCCCCGCGCCGGGCTTCGTGACCGGCTGATCCCGCCCCTTCACCGCCGTTTCAATTCTCTTTCAGGACGCATTCCATGGCCCAGTCGCCTTATCCCATCGATCCCGATCTGACCGCGATCGCCATCGCCTATAAGAATCAGGGCTATATCGCCGACCTCGTCATCCCGCGCATCACGGTCGGAAAACAGGCCTTCACGTTCATGCAATATGGCATGGACACGTTCTTCAACACTCCCGAGACGCTGATTGGTCGCCGGGGCCAGGCCAATCAAGTCACGATGGACGGCGTGGAAGTGCCCGACACGACCGAGGACCATGGCTTGGAGTCCCCGGTCCCCCAGGCCGATGTCGACAATGCCGACGAGCGGTACGACCCGCTCGGCAATGCGGCGGCGTTGACCTCCGAGCTGATCGAAATCCGCCGGGAAATTCGTGCGGCCGGGATCATCTTCAATCCTGCCACCTATGACCCGGCGCTGCGCGTCACGCTGGCAACGACCGACGTGCTGGACAACCCCAACACGGACACCGTCACCCTCATCACGGACGCGCTCGACAAGCCGCTGATGCGCCCGAACCAAATGGTGTTTGGTCAGCGCGGCTGGACGAAGTTCCGGCGCAACGCGGGCGTCATCAAGGCCATTCGCGGTCAGAATGGCGGCGGCCTGGTCACCAAGCAGGAGGTGGCCGAGCTTTTCGAAGTCAATGAAGTCGTCGTCGGTCAGGCCTTCGGCAACCAGGCGCGCAAAGGTCAGGCTGCGCAGATGTCGCGCCTGTGGGGCAATCACTTGGCGCTGACCTACAAGGCTCCGGTCCTGTCGCGTGAGACGCCGACCTTCGCGGGCACCTTTACCTGGGGCGAGCGTGTCGCGTCCCAGCGCGAGCTTAAGCCCGGCGAAATGGGCCTGCGCGGCGGCACCGCGGTCTTGGTCGGTGAGAGCGTGCGGGAACGCGTGATCGCATCCCAGGCGGGCTTCTTCTTCGAGAACGCCTTCTCGCAGGGCTGATCCCGCCCGAATGCGGGCGGCGATCCGGCCGCCCGCAATTATCCTCCAGACTGGAAAGCACCTGCTATGAGTTACCCCTACAAGGTCCAGCGGACCGTCGTGTTCGGCGGCAAGGAATATGCGCCGGGCGCGCCGATCCGCTTCGATACCAGCGACCACGCCGAGGACGAGGCCCGCCGCGATTTGCTGGGTCGCGAGGCGATCGCCGACGACGAGGACTTCGCTGACAATCTCATCCTTCGCGAGCAGGTCGCGGCGGCCCAGGCGGACGCCATGACGCTGACCGGCTCCACGATCCTGAACGCCCGGATCGGCTCGGCCGAACAGCAGACGCCGACGCCCACGCCGCCGCCCAGCTCGGAGCCGGAAACGGCCAGCCAGTCGGATACCGGCACCGGCGACAGCCAGACCCCGCCGCCGACCGACAAGCCCGCGCTGACGGCGAAGAAAAAGCCCGAGCTGATCGCGATTGCGGGCCAGGAACAGGTCGAGCTGACCGGCGACGAGACGGTTCAGGAGATCATCGCCGCCATCGAGGCGAAGCGTGCGGCGGCATGATCGCCACCATCATCAAGCAGCCGGGCGAGACACTTCGCCCGGCTGTCGCCTTTTCCGACTCCGCTTCGATCGCCGCGATTCAAGGCGTGACCGTCGCCGCACGGGGCCTCGTGCCCGGTGCGGCCGCGCTCGTCGCCACGGCGGCGCTGGCGGGCGGCGTGGTCACGCTGGCGCTGTCGGGCGGCAGCGACGGCGAGCGGTACGCGGTCACGGTCCGCGCCCAGGACGCACAGGCCCAGACGCTGGAAAGCGAGGTCGAGGTCGTCCTGATCGAGTCGCGCTGGGCAACGCCGGACGGGGGCGCGGGCTGGCTGTCGATCGCCGCCCTGGTCAAGCGCTTCACCCTGGACGAGGTCGTGCGCATGACCGATCTGGACGGCTCCGGCCGGATCGACCGCGACCTGTTGATCGGCGCGCTGGTCGACGCCCAGGCGATCGTCGAGGCGCATATCGCCAGCCGCTACGCCCTGCCGCTCGCGACCGTGCCGCGCATCCTGGAAATGGCGGTCGGCGATCTGGCGCGCGCCCGGCTCTATCCGCGCGGCGCGCCCGAGGGGATCGCCGACCAGGCCAAGGCGGCGATGGCGCTGCTCGTCCGCATCCAGAAGGGCGAGGCGACCCTGGGCCTGCCCGCCGTCGACGCTCCGGCCGAGGCGGTCAGCGACGCGCCCGTGGTCATAGCGCCCGGATGCCGCGCCTATCCCGACTGGCTGAAGGATTATTGATGGTCGACATCGCCATCACCATCCGGGAGGACGTGACCGCCGCCATGAATCGCTTGGCGGCGGACGGCACGGACATGACCCCGGCCATGAAGGACATTGCCGGGCACCTCGCCGACACGACGCGCGAGCGTTTCGAGACGGAGACGGACCCGACCGGCCGGAAATGGATCCCGTCCCGCCGCGTCGTCGAGCATGGCGGTAAGACCCTGACCCTGACCGGCGACCTGGGCAATTCGATCACCGAGGATTGGGGGCCGGACTTCGCCGCCGCCGGGCCGGAGCGGTCGGGGGGCGCTGGCGTCTATGCGCTGATCCACCAGACCGGCGGCGAAATCCGCCCGCGCGAGAAAAAGGCGCTGTCCTTCGCCGGCCGGATCGTCGCCAGGGTCATCATCCCGGCGCGCCCCTATCTGGGCTTCACCGGCGTGAACGCCGATTACGCGATCGGCGCGCTGGCGCGCCACCTGGGCTTTGGAGCCGCCGCCTGATGCTGACCCTGTCCCCCATCGTCGCGATCTTGCGCACCGGGTTCAAGTCGGTCGACGGCGTGCTGGAAGCGCCCGCCCAGTCGGACCTGCCCCGCGCGCTGCCCGCGCTATTCGTCGTCCCCGCCGCCGACACCGCTGCGCCGAATACCCTGTCCGGCGCACGCGACCAGCGGGTGACGTTTGATTTCTCGGTCCTCGTCACCGTCGCCGCCCGGATCGGCCAGGGTCAGGTGTCCGACGAGCTGAAGGCGGCGGAGGACCGCGTAATCGAGCTGATCGTCGGCTGGACGCATCCCGACGCGTCCAGCCCGGTCGATTATGTTGGCGGCCGACTGGCAAATGTCAGCGCCGGGAGCGTGACGTGGGAGGTCCGTTTGCGGTGCGCGTACAGATTACGCTCTCCCCGCTGAGCGTTATTTGAGCGTTATTAGGTGTCGAATAGCTTGAGTATGTTTTGCGCGCGTTCTGTAAAAAACGATATACCTGCCGCACTTTTTCTTATCGCTGGACCGTAATTCTGGTCTTTCATAAGAGCATTGAAAACACGTTCAATTTCTGCGTCCGTCATGCCCGTATACATTCCACCCCAGCTCCCCTTGATGCTGTCGGCGGTCATGCCAGCTGCTCGCAAAAGCGCGTAATGGTAACATTGACTCCAAGCAAAATTTTCTCGAGACTCAACCAATGTTCCGATATGTGTGATCGCTTGCTTTTCGAGAAAGTAGGAAGAAGTTTCAAAATCGTAATAGTCTGACTCATACGTGTTGAGGTCGTTACCATGGGGTACGCCGGATATTGTATCTCGGTCGTACTTTGATAGTAAGAGATAGAGCGCTCGAGGAGCCTTCTGCGCGAAAAGCATGAGGACGGCGGCCTTGCCGGGGGCGACTTCGTCACGCTCCGGATAATGCGCAAGTTCTCGCAAGTTTACAAGTAATGCATCACGCGCTTGTTGCTTTTGATCGGCCGTTACCGGAGCACCAAAATAGTTGTTCTGTATAGCGGTGCCTGGGCCGCTGGTGACAGGCCCGTTTGGTGCATTGATTGTGGCTGGAGCGGTAGAATTAATCTGCTGCCCCGAGTTGTTGCCAGTATTGGAAATGGCTGGGGTGGACGCAGGCACCGCTGATGCCTGAACCTTCTTGAAAACGACCAACGGACGGCTCGGCTTAGGGATGAGGCGGCCGCTGGACGGGTCAGCCAATGGAAGCCGGTTTACCATAGCCGCGAAGACCGTTTGCTGACAATTAGACCGGGCAGCCAGCGCTGCACCTACGTCGCGTTGCAAAGGTCCACTCCAGCGTGCGTAAGACCCTCCAGCGCCGAGCTTGCCGCCGAAAGCGACGAAACGGGATATGAGCTTGTCCGGCGTAAAACTGACCACCGCTGATCCGTTGGCATTCATGGTGTAACCCACGGTCTGGGGAGCGGTGCAGGTCTGCTTGGCAATTTCCGACACGGCTCGGAAATTTTCCAGTTGTGCTTTGCTATATCCGGCCTCTTTCGCTGTACCGGGTGACGCCAGCGCTATGGCTGCTAGAAACAGCGAATTGACCACCATGTTTTCCCCTGTGATTTGCCCCAATGCCCGAAACATAGGTGGCTAATCGTTGAAACCAATGGTTGGCGCTTTATCAGCGCCAGGGGAGGCTTCGGGATCGCTCGACGGCGCGATTAGGAAAGATGGCTTAGAAATCCCCAAGGGGTGCACCAGTGCCCCCCGCGCGCGCGCGCGAAATCCGGTCTGACTGTCGGCACAATTCCCGCAAAAGGACCGCTGACCGATGGCCGCCGCGCCCAAGACCACCCAGGCTGACCCGACGCAGCCCCGCCCGGTGAATGACACCGGGCGGACGCTTGACCAATGGGGCCTCCCTCTGTCCGGCCCCGCGCGCCTCGCCGCGCTAGGCGGCAAGCCCGACCCCGCGCTGGACATGCCCGACGAGGCCCAGCCCGCGTCGCCCCCCGCCACCACCGCCGACAAGGACTGACCCATGGTCGACGCCGTCAAAGTCCTCTTTTTCAAGAAAGAGGCGACCTACGCCACTGACGCCGCGCCCACGGGTGCCGTCAACGCCGCGCTGACCCGCAATTTCACCACCAAGCCCGTGGTCGTCGATCGCATCCAGCGCAATCTGGATCGCCCGGTGCGCGGCAGTTCCAAGGACGCGCCGTCCAACGAGCGCCAAACCTATGGATACGAGTTGGAATTGGCAGGCTCGGGCGCGGCCGGGACCGCACCGCCGTGGATGGAGCATCTGGAGGCGTGCGGCATGGCCGCGCCCGTCCTGACCGCCAACACCAGCGCCGTGCAGCGCTTCGCCCCGATCGGCGCGGCCCTGTCGTCGGCGACCGCCTATCACTGGCACGGCAACCAGAAGCGCGTCGGCCTGGGCGGCCGTGGGACCTTCTCCTGGGATTTCACCGCCGGGGCGTATCCGTTCATCAAGATCGACATGACCGCGCTGCTCCCGGCGGCCGGGGCGATCACCGATGCCGCGCCGGGTGCGGTCGCGTTCGACCAGTGGAAGGACCCGGTCGAGGTCAACACCGCCAACACCGACTTCCTCCTGGGCGGCTTCGCGGCCAATCTGCGCAGCTTCACGGGCGAGGCCAATGCCGAGATCACGCCGCGCAACCTGGTCGGCGCGAATTACATCAATCGCGGCAATCACGGCCTGACCTGCCGCGTGCTGGCCGAATGTCCTACCATCGGAGCCAAGGACTATTTCAGCACCCTGCGCAAGGGCGATGAAATCCCGGTGCAAATGGATCACGGCATCACGCCGGGCAACATCATCCAGTTCAAGTCGGACCATCTGCAAATCACCGACATCGAGCTGTCCGACGAAAACAACGTCTTGATGATTTCGATCACCGGCAAGCTCAACGTCGGCACGACGCCCGACGACCTCATCATCACGGCGAAGTAACATGACCCAGCCCATTTACCGCATCGTCGCCCAGCCGCGCGCCTGGACGCCCGTGACCTTCCCGGTCGTGATGGAGGACGGCACCGTCGCGACCTTCACGATCGAGATGCGCTTCCGCCTGCTCAAGGTGGACGCGGCGACCGCCTTCATCGCCGAGGTGGTCCGCGTCCAGGCGCTGGAAGACGAAGCCGGAGCCGATCACGCCCAGCTCTATAGCGAGTTGGTGGCGCAAATCGCGACGGACTGGCGCGGCGTCCATGCCGAGAATGGCGACCCGCTGCGCTTCGACGTGCCCGAGACGTGGCTGACCGATGTCGATGCGGAGGGCAATCGCAAGCCGCTGGTCGCACCGAACCTGCGCAGCCTCATGAACGAGGGCGGCATGTTCATCCATATCTTCGAGGCCTTCCGCGCCTGCCTCGCCGGTCAGCCGAAAACCCGCGCGGGAAACTGAAAGCCGTCGCGAGCCTGTGGGCCAAGGGTCGCGGCGGCATCAAAGCGGCGGAGGACGCGGCGACCGACAGCGCCGCCGCCGCGATCGCCGCTATCCAGGCGCGGCGCGCGGCCGGACGGCGCGACGACACGGTGGAGATCGGCCCCGACGAGGTCGACGTGGTCACGCTGTTCATGGCGCTGACCAGCCAGTGGCGCTTCCACGCGATGGGCGGCCGGCTGGGCCTGGAATATGCCGCCGTCCGCCCGACCGCCGACATGCTGGCGATCGCCATGACCACCGACCTTTTCCTCGACCTGCAAATGATGGAGCGCGCGGCCCTGGTCGCGCTGGCATGACATGGCGCAAGACCTGATCGTTTCCGTCCGGCTGAAGGCCGATGGCTCCGGCCTAGTCGGCGCGGCGAAGGACAGCGCCGCCGCCATTGCCGGGATCGGCACCGCCGCCGAGGGGGCGACCGCGCAGGCCCGCACACTGGTCACGGCGATTGGCGAGGCTTCGCGCGCGGCGGGCATCACCACCACCGCGCGCGAAGCCTCGACCGCGCTGGAGGGCACGTCGCGCGCCGCGATCACGGCAGGCGGGTCGACGAAACAGGCCGCCGCCGCGCTGGGCCAGCTCACCGATCAGTCGCGCGGCGCGGCGGGCGGCGCGGACGAGCTGGTCGCCGCCGCCGGTCGCGTCGCCCGCGCCCACACCGCCACCACCGCCAGGGCGGCCGAGGCCGCGCGCGCCGCATCCGATCTGGCGAAGGCCGAGCGCGACGCCGCGCGCGAAGCGGTGACGGCGGCCGAGACGCGGCTGGCC
Source organism: uncultured Sphingomonas sp. (assembly GCA_913777295.1). Taxonomy (GTDB): domain Bacteria; phylum Pseudomonadota; class Alphaproteobacteria; order Sphingomonadales; family Sphingomonadaceae; genus Sphingomonas. The sequence continues at coordinate 30,663 of CAJYRU010000283.1, forward strand.
CAGGCCCAGGGTCGCGTCGAGCTGACCCCCGACAATCCGACCATCACCCTGTCGCCCGGCGGCGGTGGCGCGCGGGCGGCCGGTGACGCCAAGGCGATCGCGGCGGCCAGCGCCGACCTTGCCCAGGCTCGTCAGCGGGCGGAGGCGGCGGAGGCGGCCTATGCCCAGTCCCTGCGCGACAGCACGACCGCGTCCACCGCCGCCAGCGCCGCCGTGACTACCCTCGCGACCCAGTCCCAGGCCAGCGCCGCCGGGACCGGCCAGCTGGCCGAGGCGCTGGAGCGCAGCGAAACCGGCGCGCGTTCGACCGCCCAGGCGGCGCAGGTGCTGGCCGATGCGTCCGGCACCGCGTCGGATGCCGCGCGTCAGCAGGCGACCGCGACCGATCAGGCGACCGAGTCGGCCGAGGGTTCGACCCGCGCCACGACCGCGCAGAGCCAGGCGCGCGGCGCGGCGGCGCGCGAGGCGGCCGATCTGGCGGCGGCGGAAGCGAGGCTGGCATCCGCGACGACCGAGACGGAGCGTGAGGAAGCCGCCGCCGCGATCGCCGCGATCAAGCTCGCCCAGGCCCAGCGCGAAGCGGCACGCCGCACGGCCGAGGCGGAGGCCGAAGCGCGCCGCAACGCCTTCGCCGTTCGCAACATGGGCCAGCAATTCGGCGACTTCGGGTTGCAGGCGATCACGACCGGCGACGTGGTCCGCTCCTTTACCCAGCAGATGGGACAGATGGGCTATGCCATGTCGGAAATGTCCGGCACGGCGGGCAAGGTCGGCGCGTTCCTGACTGGCCCCTGGGGCATCGCCCTGACGGTCGGCGCGGCGGTCATCCTCCCCTTCATCGAAAATCTCTTCAAGGCCGAGGAAGCGGCCGAGGCGGCGAAGCTGGGGGCGGACGGACTGTCCGAAGCGCAGAGCGTGCTGGGCACGATGTTCGACCTGACCAGCGGCAAGCTGAAGAAGCAGAATGAGCTTTTGGTGCTCAACGCCCGGCTGACCGCAATCAATATGCGCGCCAATGCCGCGAAGGACCGGGAAGACTCGCGCGAGACCTTTTCATCGGCGGGGACTGTCTCGGTCGCCGACCGGCTGCGCGGCTTCTACGAAGGTGAAGGTCTTTTCTTTGGTAGTGCCGATCCGCTCGCTGGGATCAAGGGCGCGATCAATGGCTCTGAGCGTGGATCACAGAATGCACGCAATCTCACGACCATCGTCAAAGACCTTGAGGCCGGGCGGACGAAGGCGACCGACGTTATCCGGGCGATCGAAAAGATCGACTTCACCGGCCTGAAGATCACCAAAAAGGAATTTCTGGAGGCCATCGTCAAGCGGTCTGCCGCGCAGGTCCAGGAAATGACCGCCGACCAGATCGATCAGTCGGTAGACGAAGGCAAGCTGGCCCAGGGGCTGCGGCGCGACAGTGGCAGCAAGAAACCACCTAAGCCGAAAAGCACGGAAGCCCGCGACGAGTTCGGCCGCGACGCCGCCGCGCGGATCGCGGGCATTACCGACGCCTTCGACCGGACGCCGCCCGCCGTGCGCCAGGCCAATGCCGCCATCCGCCAGCTCGACGACATCATGGACGATCTGGCGCGCAAGAAGCCGCCGGAATTTCGCACCCTGATCGCCCAGGCGCAGGAGGCCAAAGGCGTGGTGCGCGACGGGCTGAACCGCCCGATCCAGGATTTCGTGGAAAGCCAGCGCGACGCCTTCGCGGTCGGGCAGGAGCTGCTGTACGGCCACCGCGATCAGGCGGACGCCCTGCGCACGATCCAGCAGCTGGAGCGCCAGCGCGGCCCGCTGACCGAGGCGCAGAAAGAGGCGATCCTCGCGTCCAACCAGGCGTTGACCGCGCAGGAACGCCTGCTGGAGCGGATGACCCAGCGCCAGCGTGTCTATCTGGCGGGGCTGGCCGATATTCGCGGCCTCCTGACCGCGACCATTTCCGGCGACAGCGGCATCGACAAGCTGCCCGAGCGGATCATGCAGAGCTTTTCGCGCGTGTCGGCGGAAAAGATCGTCGACTCTCTGTTCGGTGACGTGTTCCAGAAGCTGGAGGACCAAATCACCGGCACCAGCGTCGTCGAGGATGCGTCGGCGCGCATGGCGCAGGCGGTCGACATCGTCACCGCCCGCACCGGGCAGGCCAGTACCGCGCTGGACACGCTGGCTCGCGCCGCTAATGGCGCGGCCAATGCCGTGAAGGACGGTCCGACCGGCGGCACGCCCGGCGCGGCCCCGGCCGGGACCGATGCCCCGCCCGGCGGCGATGTCGTCGTCACCGCCCCGCGTCGCGGCGTGCGCAGTCCGCAGGAGCTTTTCTCGACCGCGATCGGCGGCATCGCCGAAAAGACGCTGGGCCTGTTCACCAATCCCGAGACGGCGTCGAAGATCGGCCAGGGGTTCGGCAAATATGCGGGCAAGGGTCTGGCGGGCGCTTTCGAGGGGCAGGCCGCGTCGTCGATCGCCAATATGGTCGGCATCAAGACCAATCAGACCGGCAGCATGATCGGCGGCGCGATCGGCGGGCTGACCGGCATTCCCGGCGCGGGCGCTTTCCTGGGGCTGGCGGGCGGCATCGTCGGCAAGCTGTTCGAGCGGGTGAAATCGGGCAGCGCGACGATCACGTCCGTCGACGGCGCGGCGAAGACGCGGGGCGACACCCAGGTCACCGACGCGCTGTCGGGCACCGCGAAGTCGGTCCAGTCGGGCATCCAGAAGATCGCCGACGCGCTGGGCGCGGATGTCGGCAGCTTCGCCGTGTCGATCGGCAAGCGCGAGGATTATTACCGCGTCGACGGTTCGGGCAGCTCGCGCGTCGATGCCAAGCATCCGGGCGCGGGTCTGCTCTACAATGGCAAGGACGAGGCCGCCGCGATCGAGATCGCGATCCGCAACGCGATCGCGGACGGCGCGGTGAAAGCCGTTTCCCCCGCCGTTGCAAAGGCGCTGCAAAGCAACGGGTCGCTGGACAAGGCGGTCGCGGAGGCGGTGAAGGTCCAACAGCTCGAACGGTCGCTGGGCGGGCTGACCGGCCAGCTTCGGCAGGTGTTCGACACGTTCGACCGCACCGCCGCCGATCGCGTCCGGATCGCCAAGGCTTACGGCCTGGACCTGCTCCAGGTCGAAAAGCTCAATGCAACCGAGCGCGCCAAGCTGTTGGAGGACACGCTGAAATCGCGGGTCGGCAGTCTGAAGGATTTGCTGACCAGCATGACTTCGGGCGACCTTTTCGAGGGCTCGGCGGTCGATCGGCGCCAGACCCTGCTGAAGGACATCGCCACCGCCCGCGCCGATGCCGCTGACGGCAAGGACGGCGCGGCCGACCGGGTAGCCGAGCTGTACCGGCAATTGCTGGCGACGACGAAGGAGGCCTTCGGCACGGGCGGCGACGAATATGCCGCCGATCGCAAGGCGGCGGCCGAGACGGCGCGTGCGCTGATCGCCATGGAAACCGGCCGCGTCAATTCGGCGGCGGGCGTCCAGGCGGCGCAGACCAGCGCGATCCAGGCGGGCAACGCGCTGTCGGCCAAGATGCTGGAGGCGGCCGATGCGCAGACCGACCTGCTCAAGACGCTGGTCGACCAGGGCCGCCAGCAGCGGTCCGGCCTGACGGTCGTGCCCGACCGCACCCTGATCGAGCGGGACACCGTCCGATGAAGACGGTCATCGTCGAGGCACGCCCCAGCGATGCGACCGGCCAGCCGGTGGACATCCGCCTCGCGGGTGGCGGGCGCGGGCATTACCTGTTCAAGGACCAATCCGACTGGCGCGCGGGCGTCATCAGCCTGCCGCGCATCCAGTCCGCGCTCGGCTTCGGCAAGGACGGCTTCACCGGGGGCGCGGTGGCGCAGGCCAGCGCGATCGGCTTCTCGCCCGCCATGGCCTCGACCCGCGCGCTGGTCGCCGGGCTGGTCTGGAACGACGCGGCGATCACCGTGTCCGTCGCCGACGACGAGGCGGCCGACCCGTCCTTCGCGGTGCGGCTGGCGGGCACGGTCGCGGGCTATTCGGTCAGCGCCGGGCGCTTCGTCTTCACCCTGTCCGACATGGCGGGCCGCCTGGGCGAGCCGCTGGTCAAGGCCAGCTTCGCCGGGACCGGTGGCATCGAGGGCGACGCGGCGGCCAAGGGGCGGGTGAAGCGACGGAGCTGGGGCCGGTGCTGGAATGTCGAGGGCCGCGTCCTGCTCGCCGCCTGGAATATCTATGAGTTCGGCGACCCCTCGCGCCCGCTGTCGGGCTTCGATGCGGTCAAGGACAAGGGCCGCCCGGTCGCGATGACGCTCGTCGCCTGGGCGGGATCGGTGGCCGCGACGCTCGATGCGCTGAAGACCGCCGTCGCGCCGGACGGGGGATGCGTCGTCGCCCCCTCCATCGCGTGCGTGAAATTCTGGACGCAGCCGTCGACCCTGACCGCCGACCTGCGCGGCGAGCTGGGCGCGGGCTATGTCGAGCATGTGCCCGGCATCGCCGCCGCCATTTCGGCAGCGGCCGAGGGACCGGACCTCGACGGGCTGGCGGCGCTGGCCGCGCTTCGCCCCGATCCCGCCGGGCTGCACGCCGACGACGCCAGCGAGACGCCCGCCCAGATGCTGGACCGGCTGACCTTGCGCGCCTCGCTATCCTGGGGCGTGACCGCCGACTGGCGTATCGCGTTGCGCCCGATCGCCTTTGCCCATCCGGTCGAGACGGTCGCTTTCGAGGATGTCGAGCGCCGCGCCGCCTATGCCCCGGTCGCGGGCGTGAAGATCGGCTGGCAGAAAAACCACCGCGTCCACACGGATGCGGAAATCTCCGCCGCCGTGCTGGCGGGCGAGGTCGTCTATCCCGACGGCAAGACGGTCGCCGACCTCCAGCCTGCCCAGAAGGGCGCGGACGTGACGGGGGAGAATACCGCCAAGGATACCAAGGCGGTCGGCGGTAGGCCGGTGCAGAAGGTCATCGCCGACCTGGACGCAGTCAACAAAGACTTGTCCGATGCGCTGACCCGCTTCGACGGCTTCGCCGACGATCTGTCGGCCGCCACGACCGATCTGGAGGGCGTCTTCCAGTCGGTGGCATTGCTGTCGCCCGCTGTCTTCGACGTGGCGCAGATGCTGGCCACGTCCAATGCCTATCTGCGCGCCCGGACCACCATCGACGGGATGCCGATCGGCAGCGTGGTCGTCGAGACGCGCGAGAAGACCGACACCATGGTCGAGGATATGCGCCTCCTGGGCACGCGGTCGCTCAATGGCGGCGCGTTCCAGCTCGACCTGTCCCGTGTCATGGTCGACGGCCGAACCTCGCTGTCGCAGAGGCTGCGGCAAATCGAGGCGAAGGGCGAAGGCGATCTGAACGCCCGCGCTGTCGAGCTGGTCACGACGATCGTCGAGAATGGCAAGGCAACCGCAGAGCGGTTCAGTACGCTGGAGGCGACCGCCAAGGGCGTCAGTGCCAAGATGAGCAGCTTGGAAAAGGTGACGGCGGAAGAAGGCAAAGCGACCGCCGAGCGCCTGAACGCCATCGACCTCGCGCTAGACGCGCCTGACACAGGGCTGAAGGCCAGCATCAGGGATTTGATTAAAGCGACGCTGACCGACGACGGGGCGATCATCAAGCGCGTCGGCGTCATTGAATCGTCCCTCAACACCAAGGATACCGGGGTCTGGGCGCGCATCGGCAAGGCCGAACAGACGATCATCGCGCAGGACAAGGCGGTGGCGGAAAGCCTGGAGACGATCAACGCCGCGATCTACGACAAGGACGGCGGCCTGTCGGCGCAGATTGCCTTCCTCCGCACCGTGACGGTGGACAAGCAAAAGGGTGCCGAAGCCAAGGCCGTGCTGGCGCTGGACGTGAACGGGCGCGTAGCGGGGTTGGTCGCCACCAATACCGGCAAGGTGTCAAAGGTCACGTTTACCTTCGATCAGTCGCAATGGGCGAAGCCTGACGGCACTTTGCTTTTCCGCATCGGATCGGTCGAGGCGGGCGAGGACCCCAATGCGGTCTACGCGCCAAGCCTCGTGGTCGACACGATCAAGGTCGGCTCGGTCGGGACCGACGCACTGGCGGTGAATGCGATCCGCAAGGTCTATGCGGTCGAGCTGGGCAGCAATCCCGCCTTGCCGGGCACGAGCGGCCAGCGGATCAATTACCTGACGCTGTACGTGAAAAAGAGCCTTGCCGAGAGCGCGCTGCGCATCAGCTACAATATGCGTCCGCGCCCCGGCCGGGATTACGCCGCGCAATTCGTGCTGGGGCGGATGCCGGTGGGCGGCGACGAAAAGACCGACATGGACGTCCAGTGGTTTTGGGGCGCGTCGGCGGTCATCAACGGCTTCCGCTCGCTGCGCCAGCCCATGAATCTGTCCCGCACCTTCGACGGCATTCCGGCGGGCGAGCACCTGATCATCGTCGATGTCATCGCCTACGGGGGTGGCAACGACCAGGGCTTCATGGAGGCGGGGAGCAATCTCTACGTCGAGGAGGTGAAGCGCTGATGCCGATTTACCGCGTCACCGATGCGGCGGGCGTCCTGTCCCGCAAGATCATGTGCCCGGCCGACGAGATCGACCGCCAGCTCGCCCCCGGCGAGACGGCGGCCGAGGTCGATCCGCTCGTCGATGGGCTGGGCATGACCACCGAAATGCTCGCCGCCGTCGACCAGCACGAGGCCGACCTGCGCACCACTTCCCCGGAGACTGACCATGAATGACTTCACCACCGCGATCGCCGCGCTGACCAATGCCACCTCCGTCCTGGTCAAGGCGATTTCGCAGATGCAGTCCGCCCGCAATGAGATGTTGGACTGGGCAGTGGGAACCGCGACCGGCGGCCCCAGGGGGGACGGGACCTATCCCTTCACCCAGGACAATGGCGCGGTCGTCTATGTCCCGTCGCCCGCCCGCATCTCGGCCGCCAATCCCAATCGCGTCCTCGTCCCGGCCATCGTCACGATCTGGGCGGGGCAGAGCAATGCCGTGGGATCGCCGACCGACCGCAGCACCGACTATGTCGCCGATCCGCTGACCATGGCCTATCACAAGGTCGACGGCTTGCGGCCGTACCTGCCCAACACCTTCGCGGGCTACAGCAAGGGCAATCCGACCGGCGAATGGGCGGCCGAGCTGCGCTATGCCCAGCGCTTCCGCGCCGCCTATCCCCGCATCCCACATTTTATCGTCAAATATGCGATGGGCGGCACCATGATCTATCGCTCAGACGATGGTCAGGCGACGCTCGACTGGAACGTCCAAAGCCAGGATGAACTTTATTCACGCACGCGGACCCATGTCCGGGACGCGATGGCCGCTATTAAGGCCGCAGGATACGATCCGATCATCCGCATGGTCGGCTGGGTACAGGGCGAGAATGACACTTCGATCCCTCTTTGGGCGGATGCCTATGCGAACAATCTAACGATACTGCTGCGTGCGATCCGCGACTTGGACGACGGTTGGCGCGTCGGGCCAAGCGCACAAATCTATATTGCCCGACTTAGCCAGACCTTTGTCGACTACGCGATGGGTGCCCAATCCAATAATCGGGCGGCGACCGTGCGCGCGGCACAGGAGCAGGTTGTCGCGGCAAGCCCAGGTGGGCCGACGATCCTGGTCAACACGGACGGCCTGCCGATCGAGTCGGACAAGACGCATTACAGCAAGGCGGGTCTTTATCAGCTTGGCGATCGCGTCGCCGATCTAGACGGGCTGGGCAGTCCTGCGCAGGACATGCCGGGTGCGGTCACGGGCTTTGCCATCGCCAGTACGACGTCGACCTCCGTTACGCTGGCATTCAATGCCGCCGCACGCGCGACCAGCTACCAGTATCGCCTGAATGGCGCGGGCTCCTGGGAGCCGCTGCCCAACGGCAAGACGATCGAGGGGCTGACCGCGCAGACCAATTATTCGATCCAGGTCCGCGCGCTGAACAGTGGTGGTAGTGGACCGGAAACGGCCCCGGTCGGCTTCACGACCGAGAATAGCGGCCCCGCGCCCATCCTGAAGAACGGGACTTTCAGCACTTCGGCCAATTGGCTGCTGCGCACCGGGTTTAGCATCAGCGGGGGCAAGCTGCACCTGACCGACGTGCCGCAATGGACCTATTCCGAGCACAGCAATCTCAGCCTGATCGCCGGGCAGCGCTACAAGATCACCGCGACCGTCAGCAATTTCGTGAAGGGCCAGATTGTCTTCGGCACCGAGGGCGGCGGACAGACGATCCAGGTCGGCTTCGACGCCAATGGCACGAAGTCGGCGAACTGGGTCGCGGTCGACGGCGTGACGATGCTGACCGTCAAGGCAACCGCTGAAGGCGGCACGACGATGGACATCGACGACATCGTGATCGAGCTGGCCTGACCATGGCCGATACCAATGTCACCGCCGGATACGCCGCGCAGCTGAAGGCGGCCCAGCGCGAGCTGCCGGTCGCCACGGCGGCGGCGGCGCGCTTTCCGAAGGGGCGGACCATCACGTCCGCCTCGCCCTTCGCGACAGAGGCCGGGGCACAGGCCGAGGGCGCGCGGCTCGCCGCCTTCTACGCCTTCCCGCTGGTCGAGGACGTGGCGATCGTGGCGGGCGCGCGGGCCGACCTGCAAGGGCGCTGCATCGCCGCTGATTGCCGCCGCCTGGACTATCGCCCCGGCGACCTCGTCTTCGTGATCGGGGCGCAGGAGCTGGACAACGGCACGACCTCGCTGACCGTCCTGAAGCGCGTGGGGGCCTGATGCTGTCGATCGTCCATCCGCTGCCCTTCACCCCGGACCAGGCGCGATCGTCGGCCGGGGCCGGGCTGGTCAATCTGGCGACGCCATCCCCGCGCGAGGCCTTCGCCGCCGCGACCGCCCAGGCGACGATCGTCCTCGATCTGGGCAGCGCCCAGCCGGTCGACCGCGTCGTCCTGGGCTTCACCACCGCCGCCGCGACCGACAGCTTTTCGGTCGTGCCGGGCCTGGACGGCGCGGCGGTGCCCGGCGTCTTCGCGCACAGCTATCGCCGCGCGCCAGTCCTGCGCCACGGGCTTTGCGTGCTGCCCGCGCCGGTCGTCACCCGCTATGTTCAGCTTCGCATCAACGCCGCCGCGCCGATCCGGGCGGGCGTCGCCGTCGTGGGACAGGCGATGCGCTCCGCCTTTGAATATGGCTCGGGGCGGCCGCTGGTCGATACCGGGCGGTCGGACCGGCTCTGGTCCGGCGGCTTCGGCGGCGAGGGCGGCGCTGTCGCGGGCGGCTATGGCTGGACGATGGTCGACCTGTCCGATGCCTTGCGCGACCGGCTCTACGCCATGCAGCTCGACCTGGGCACGACCGGCGATTTCCTCGTCGTCGAGGACGAGGCGGCGACCGAGGGGTTGAACGAACGCATTCATTGGGGGCGGGCTCCGAAGTTAGAGACGTTCGAGCGCCAGGCGGACGGCACGTCCAAGCTGGCCATGGCGATCGCCGACTGGGCCTGATGCACCAGCGCCCCCCAAAGGCGCGCTGACCACCGGGCTATCGGGGGGCATGGCTATCCTGTCCCCCTTCGAAGAGGCCGCCGCCCACACCCTCGGCATCGAGGGCGGGTTCAGCGACCACCCGTCCGACCGGGGCGGCGCGACCCAATGGGGCATCACCGAGGCGGTGGCGCGCGCCGATGGCTATACCGGCGCGATGGCCGACCTGCCCAAGTCGCGGGCGCTGTCGATCTACCGCCGCCTCTACTGGGATCGGATCGGCCTGGACTGGATCGCCGCCGTCGATCGCGACATCGCGGCCGAGCTTTTCGATACCGGCGTCAACATGGGCGTGTCGGTCGCCGTCACCTTCCTCCAGCGCGTGCTGAATGTCCTGAACAGGCAGGGGCGCGACTATCCCGACCTGAAGGTCGACGGCAGCGCCGGACCCGCCACCGCCACCGCCCTGCGCGCGCTGATCGCGCGGCGTGGGATCGTCGGCCGCAATGCCGTGCTGACCTATCTCAATGCCCTCCAGGGCGCGCGATACGTCGAACTGGCCGAGGGCCGCGCCGCCAACGAGGACTTCATGTTGGGCTGGGCGCAGCGTGTCGCCTTCACCTTTCCCCTCTCCATCAGGAAGGCCGCATGACCCCGCCTTTGCGTGACAATGGAAGTCCCTCGCCATTCGAGGCGGGGACGCACGACCCGGCGGGCCTGCCGCCGCCGATCGCCTTCGACCCGGCCATGGCCGAGGGCCTGCGCCTGGGCGGCGACATGGGTAGTCTCGACACCCTCGACCTGGGGCCGGGCGCGCCCGCCTGGATGACCGCGCTGGCCCGGTCGATCCGGCCGCTGTGCGTCGGCGCGCTGATGGCGATCCCGACGCTGGGCGCGGCCTCCGTGGGTCTGGTCGCGATCGTCTCGCCCGGCGCGGCGACGGCCATGGTCCGCGCCTCGACCGGCTTTCTGGCGGGCATCCCGACCGACATCGTCGTCCTGATCGGCACGCTGGCCTCGGGCTATGGGCTGGCGAAGTCGATCGAGCGCCTGCGGGGTGCGAAGTGACGCGCGCGGCCGAGGCCATCTACTGGCTCGTCATGCCCGTCGTGCTGGCGGTCATCGGCATCCTGATCCTGGTATCGGAGACGGGATGCACCCCCCGGCCCAAGCTGGGCCTTGCGGCCGAGCAGGCGGCGCTGTCGGTCGAGCTGGCCTATCAGGCCGCCGCGATCGGATCGCTGGCGGCGCTCCGCGTGGAGGGCGATCCGGTGAAGCGCCGCTGCATCGCCGGGCTGGACGAGAAGGCGTACCGCGCCGTCAAGGTCGCCCGCGCCGCCTATGACCGTCGCGAAGGCTCGACGGTCGAGGACGTGAAGGTCGCACGGCTGGCGGTCAGTGCTTTCCTCTACCAGACAGGATGCTGACCATGGACTTGGCGACGATCATCAAGGCGATTGAAATCGTGGGTGCTGCAACGCCCGCTGCAATGCGGTTGTACGACGGTTTCATGGCCCTTGTCGGCGGTGCCGATCAGGCAGAGCTGGCCGCGCTCTACGCCGCCGCGCGGGACCTGTCCGACCGCTTGCACAATGAGGTTCAGTCGGTGGCGCGGTGAATTATTGCTCGTTTGCCTGAATTTTTGCTCGGAATTTTTGCGCGGCTACACTGATCTGGCATTGCCTGCGCGAGGTGCCCGAGGGGCTGAGCCGCGAGCAGCTGGGCGACGCGCTGGTCGATCTGGGACTGGCGGCGCTGGCGCCCGTGCTGCGCCAATTGCTGCGCCAGATACTGGGCGGCCAAGAATCGGGCGGCCGATGACCTTTGCCGAGGCGGCGGCGCGGCTGGCGGGGATGGCGGGGGCGGTGCTGGGCTGGTCGCCCGACCGCTTCTGGCGCGCCACCCCGGCCGAGCTTCAGAGAATCGTGACGGCGATGACGGGCGGAACGGAGGGCGGCGATCCCCCCTCGCCCGCCACCCTCGCGCGTTTGCGGGAGATGTATCCGGATGGATGAGCAGGATTTCGCGCCCCGTATCGATATGCGGGGCTTCATGGCGGACATGGGGGCGATGCGCGTCGAACTGTCGCGCGGCCTGGGCGATGCGGCGGAGATCGGCGCCCACTCGGTCGAGGGGGCGCTGCTGCGTGCCGCGCGGACCGGCAGGTTCGGCTTCGAGGAGTTGAAGGCGACGGCGCTGTCGGTGCTCGACCAGATCGCGCGTGCGGCCCTGCGCGAGCTTGCCGGGGGGAAGCGCGAGGGGGGAGGTATGGCGGACCTGCTGGGCGGGCTGCTGTCCGGTCTGCCAGGGCGGGCGACCGGCGGGCCTGTATCGCCCGATCGCCCCTATCTGGTCGGCGAGCGAGGGCCGGAGGTGTTCGTGCCGACCAGCAGCGGGCGGGTCGAGCCACTGCGCTCCGGCGGGGTCCCGCGTGACGTGCGGGTGGCGATCACGATCCATGCGGGGGCGGGCGAAGCGGCAGGCGTCCTGCAACGCTCCAGCCGCCAGGTGGCAAGGGCGGTGCGCGCGGCGCTGGCCGAGGATTGAGCCTTGGGGCCGGATTTGGGGGATGAACGATGCAATGGTGTCTGCACGACCAGCGCCGCGACCAGCGGAGCGAGACGCTGACGCGCTTCGACCCGCGATACTGGACGGTCGATTTTCCACGCCCGATGATGGCGGCGGTGGTCGCGAGCGCGCCCGATGCGTTGCGGATCGATGCGGTATTCTATCGTGCCGACGATCTGGCGGGGCTGATCTGGGAATCGGTCGACCGGCACGACCATCCGCTGCTGCGCTACGACACGGTGCGCGACTATCGCGATTGCCGGTTGCG
>CAJYRU010000284.1 GCA_913777295.1 uncultured Sphingomonas sp.
AGGTCGAGGATGATCGTCGCGTCGGTCGCCTCCGGCGGGGCGAGCCAGAAGGTGTCGAGGTTGCCGTCGTTGACGTTGCGGGCGGTGCTGCCGGTATCGGCGCTGGCGGTGACGACTGCGCCGGCCGCCAGATCGTTGGCGAAGGTTGCGCGGAGCGCGTTGCCGAAGGCGGTCAGGCTGGCGACGTCGCGGTCGTGGATGCGGCCGCGACGGTCGGGGGGCAGGTTCAGGTGAAAGGTCGTGCCGTGGCCGACCGACTGATCGTACATCTCCATGATTTTGCTGGGGTTTTTTACCTGTGCATCCTCATCGGCATGGTAGAACCAGCCCGGCCGGATCGACACATTGGTCTCCGCCGGCCACCACAAGGGCGCCCCGCGCACGCCGGTGTTACCTTCGGTCTGGTCATAGGGGTGGTTGGGCATGGTCGGCCAGCAGGGGTCGGCGGCATGGCCGTCCTCGTTCCCGACCCAGCGAATGTCCGCGCCCAGCGGATCGAAGGTGCAGGCATCGGGTTGCAGCTGGTGGACCAGCGCGATGATCGATGGCCAGTTATAATATTGAACCGCATCGATTTTCCGCGTCTCGCGCGCGCCGCCATAATAGCCGTCGCCGCCGTTCGCGCCGTCGAACCACACCTCGAACAGCTTGCCATAGCGGGTGCAGAGTTCGGTCAGCTGGGCGCGGTAATAGGTGATGTAGCTGGGCTGGCCATAGTCGGCGCGGTTGCGGTCCCAGGGTGACAGATACACGCCGAAGTTGATCCCGCCGCGCCGGCACGCCGCCTCCAGTTCGCCGACAATATCGCCTTTCCCGCCTTTATAGGGCGAATTGCGGATGCAATGTTCGGTCAACATCGTCGGCCACAGGCAGAAGCCGTCATGGTGCTTGGCGGTCAGGATCAGCCCGGTCAGGCCGCCCGCCTTGGCCGCCGCGACGATCTGATCGGGGTCGAAGTCGGTCGGGTTGAACAGCTTGGGGTCTTCGTCGCCGTAACCCCATTCCTTGTCGGTGAAGGTGTTGATCGAGAAATGGATGAAGCCATACTGGCGATGGTCATGCCATTTCAGCTGGCGCGGCGAGGGTGTCGCCCCCCATGGCGCGGGCAGTGCGGTCGGCGTCGGGGTGATCGCGGCGCGCGGGGTGCAGGCGGCGGCACCGGCGATCAGGCTGCTGCCCATCAGGCTGCGGCGGGAAAGGGTCATTGCGATGCTCCGGGTGCGGTTGGTTCAGGGAAAAGGGGGGCGGGGATCGGGGGTTCGGGGATCAGCCAGGTCTGGGCGATCTGGTGACCGCGTCCGCCGCCGCCGATGCCGGACGGGCGGTGCCATTCGAGGGTGAGCGTACCGTCGGCGGTGAGGGCTTGCGGGATGGCGGTTTCCACCGTCTCGCGGTCGCCCTTGCGCGGGCGGGGACCGTGCAGTTCGACGCCGTTCCCGGTCAGTCGCATCGGCAGGGCGTAATCCTCCCCCGCCCAGCGCGCGACCAGCCGGTAGCGGCGGTTGCGCTCCAGTCCCGTATAGCGCAGCCGCACCGGGGTTTCGTACAGCCCCTCGGCATAGCTCAAATCCGCCATGCGCCAGCCCTGATCCGGGTAATGATCGGCGACGCCGTCGATCGCGCTGACCAGCGATTGCGGATCGGCGTCGAAGCCGGGGCCGCGAACCAGATGCGGTTCGGCGGTCGGATCGCCCAGATCGTCGTAGAGCGCCATGTCGCGGGTGCGCCACGGATCGCCGATCATGGCCAGCCGGGCGGCGGCGTCGGGCCGGGTCAGCGCGTCGGCAATGTCGGCCTCCACGGCGGTGCGGTCGTTCAGCTGGATGTCGGCACGATCGAGATTCGCACCGCGTTCCCAGTTCGACGCACCGTGGCGCGGCACCGACAGTTGCATCCGCGCGCGGTCCCACAATCTGTCGGCGATCGCGGTCAGGTCCGACCGTAGCGGCGCGACCATCGCCGGTTCGGGGCGGGCATAGGCGAAGCGCGCGGCGACGGCGGCGGCCTGTGCGCCGGTCGCCGGGGCCTGTCGCAGGGTATAGAGCGCCTCGGCCTGCGTCGCCTTTGCCGCGATCAGGCGGTGGCGGACCAGCGCGTCATAGGTCGCGCGGTAGCGATAGAGGTCGATCCGCCAGTCGGCCCAGCGCGCCGGGCGCAGGCCGTTCACCAGCGCCAGCGTCGCATCGATCCCGGCATTGGCGGACGGATCGCCGCGCCAATTGCCCTCCAGCGCGGCCGGCACGGCGGCAAAGGCGCGGTCGCCGACGAACATCCGCGCATACTCCCCGGCAATCTCGGCGGCGGGCGTGGCCGGGTTCCAGCCGAGGCGGAACCACTGGGTCACGTTCCAGTCGTCGTTCACCCCCTCGCTATAGGTCACGAAGCCGCGTGTGGCGGGGGCGAGATAGGCGAAGATGCGCGTCGTCGCGGCGGGGCGGGGGTTCACCGGCTCGCGGCCTTCGGTAAGGGCAAAGGCCGGGTGCCAGTCGGGGATCGGGAATTGCGCGTGCATGGTGTGCGCGGTGTCGGGATATGTCTCGATCGGGTATCGGCCGGCGATGCGGCGGCGATGGTCGGCGATGCTGTCGCGGGTCTGCGGGCCTAGGAAGATGGCGGTCAGCCAGCGCGGGCGCTTCGCCAGTTGCGCGTGAAAGGCGTCGAGGCCGGCGGCGTCGAATCCCTGTGTCGACAGCAGCACTTCGGCTTTTGGGAACCGCTGGCGCAGCGCGGTCGCGACGCTGCCGGCGACCGGGAACAGCCGGTCGGGCGCGGTATGGCCCGGATCGCCGCCGGGAATGTAGAGCGCGTCGAGCGCGGGAAGTTTTGCGGCAAGGGCGGTGAAGTCGGCGACTTCGGCATCGGCGCTGCCCGGCTTTTCGTAATCGCGCAGCAGGGGGTAGAAGAGCGCGACATCGATCCCCAGCCGGTGGGTGGCCTGCGCCACCGCGATCAGCGTTTCGGTCGCGGGCAGGGGCGAAAGGGGCGAGGTGGCGGCATCGTCGGATACGGGTGCGACGAACTGGATGCGGTTGCCGCCCAGCAGCGCGAAATCCTCGATCCGGCGGGTGAGCATGGGCACCGTCCATGCATCATAGCTGTTGTTCTTGGCGCGATAGCCGATCTGGGTGCCGCGGATCGCCATCGCCGGGGCTTCGGCGACATGGGCCGGGGCGGTGAGGGTCGTCCCGTCGAGATGGCGCAGCAGGTAGCCGGCGGCGAACAGGCGCGCGCGCGTGGTGGCGGCGCGGATGGTGATGGCGGTGCGGGTCGTGGTGATGGCGAAGGCTTCGGGGGCGAGCTTTGCCGGTAGGAAGCGGATCGCTACGGCTCTTGCTGCGCAAACGCCGTATTCCCGCGCAGGCGGGAATCCAGGGTTCGGGTCGCAACCGTTCGGTTTGCTTGGCTCTGGACCCCCGCCTGCGCGGGGGTACGGGTAGGGGGGGAGTGCTGCCTGACTTGCGGCCTCGTCATTCCGGCGAAGGCCGGAATCCATTGTGTCGGGTGCCGCAGGAGCCGCGGGAGACTCCAGCCTGCGCTGGGGTGACGTTGTGGGGCGGGGGCGACACACCGCCCCGCGCTCCGCCAGCCGTTCGCGCAGGACCTGCGCCGCCGGGTCGGTGCCGATGACGCAGGCCGTATCCAGCGGCACCACGACCGGCGCGGCGGTGGCGAGGAGCGTGGCGAGGATCACTTGTTGCCCGGCCGGTCCTGCGGCGCGCGGCCGAATGCCTTGTTGGGAGTGGCCGACATCTCGAACACCAGCCGCCCGCCCTTGACCAGATCGGCGTGCGCGATCCAGCTTTTCGTCCAGGGGCGCCCGTTCCATGTGACGCTGCGGACATAGGGGCGGTCGGGCGCATTGCCGCGTGCCTCGATTACCAGCTTGCGGCCGCCGCCGACCTGTACCGTGGCCCGGTCGAACAGCGGGCTGCCCAGCACATAGGTCGCGCTGACCGGATCGACCGGATAGAAGCCGAGCGCGGAGAGCAGATACCACGCGCTCATCTGGCCGCAATCGTCGTTGCCGATGATGCCGTCGGGCCGGGCGTGATACATTTCGGTCAGCAGCCGCCGGACCATCGCCTGCGTCTTATACGGCGCGCCGCAATAGGCGTAGAGATATGCGACGTGGTGGCTGGGTTCGTTGCCATGCGCATATTGCCCGACCAGCCCGGAAATGTCGGGGGGTGCGTCGGCGGGCAGTTCGGATGAGGCGGTGAACAGGCCGTCCAGCTTCGCTTCGAACGCGGCATCGCCGCCCATCGCCGCGATCAGGCCGGGGACGTCGTGCTGGTTCAGGAAGGTCGCCTGCCAGCTGTTGCTCTCGGTATAGTCGCGCCACTTCTTGGAATGACCGATGCCGTTGGGGGCAAAGGGTTCGGCCCAGCTGCCATCGGCCAGCTTGGCGCGGGCGAAGTTCAGCTTCGCATCGAACACGTTGCGCCAGTTGCCCGACCGCTTGCGCAATCGCGCCGCGCCGGCGGCATCGCCTGCGGCGTCGGCGATGAATGCGCCGGCATAGTCGTCGTATGCGAACTCCAGCGTCTTCGACACGCTTTCGAAGATGCGGTCGGCTGGCGCATAGCCGAGTTCGTCATAGGCCTCTACGCCGATGCTGTTGTCGAGGTTCGGCGTGGTCCAGTCGAACGAGCGCTTCTTCACGCCCCCCCAGGCGGCGGCATAGTCGGCGACGATGCCCTTCGCGCGCGCCTCCGCCATCACCGGAACCGCGTGCCAGCCGATCATGCAGCCGGTTTCGACCCCCTGCAACGGCCAGACGGGCGGCCCGAACGGGCTTTGCTGAGTCTGGCGGATCAGGTCGCGGGTAAATTGTTGCGAACGCGCCGGGCGGATCAGCGTCTGGAGCGGGTGGAAGGCGCGATACGTGTCCCACAGCGAATAGGCGCTGTACGCCGCCTCGCCACGCGGGACGGTATGCGTCTGGCGATCGAGGCCGATATAGCGGCCATCGACGTCGGAGAAGAGCGTCGGTCCGATCGAGGCATGATACAGCGCCGATGCCGCGACGACACGCTGCGTCTCGCTGCCCCCTTCGAAGCGGATCAGGTCCAGCTCGCGCGCCCATGCCGAACGGGCGGCGCGGGCGTAGCGGTCGAAATCCCAGTGCTTCGCCTCCGCGGCCAGATTGGCTTTGGCGCCGTTCAGGTCGACCGCCGAGATGCCGGTGCGGATCACGATGGGTGCGGCACCGGCGTCGTCATAGTGGAGGACGGCCTTCACCCGTTTGCCGGTCACGCTTTGCGTGCCCGCCGGGGCGTCGCCGTCGCCGAAGAATTCGACCCGGTCGGGCTGGCGCGACAACTGCATCGCGAAGAAAATCCGCCGCCCCTTGGCCCAGCGGAATACGCAGCGGGTGCCGGTCAGCGCGCCATCGGCCTCCAGCGTCAATGCGGCGTCGTCGATATAGGGGCGCTGGTTCGGCCCCTCCATCACCAGATGCGACATGTCGATCAGGATGTGGCCGGGTCCGGCGGGGAAGCGGTGGCGCTGGATGCCGGTACGCTCGGTCACGGTCAGTTCCGAGCGGACCCCGCTTTCGAGCGTGACGGCGTAATAGCCCGGCTGGGCCATTTCGTCGCGGTAGCGCTGGCGATAGCCCTTGTCGGGGTCCTCCAGCGGACCGCCGTCGAGCAGCACCGGCCCCCGCGTCGGCACGACCAGCACGTCGAGCATGTCGCCGATGCCCGTGCCCGACAGATGCGTATGGCTGAAGCCGAGGATCGAGCTGTCGCCCTTGTGATAACCCGAACAGGTCGCCCAGCGCGCGGTGTCGGTGTCGGGCGACAGCTGCACCATTCCGAACGGCATCGTCGCGCCGGGAAATGTGTGGCCGTCGCCGCCGGTGCCGATGAACAGGTCGGGGCGAGCAGGGGGCGGCGTGACGGTCGTGGCCGGCAGTGCGGCGGTTACCGCAAGCCCGGCGCTGCTGCCGAGCAACGCGCGGCGGGAAAGCATCGTCATTTCGGCAACTCCTGCGTGCCGGTGATGGTGAAGGCGACTTCCTGTCCGGGGGTGCTGCCGGGCTGGCCGCCACCGACGAACAGGCGATAGTCACCGGGCCGCACCGCGCGGGTGCCGTCGAGCGAGACGGTGCTGAGCAGGCGCGGGTCGAGGGTGAAGGTTACGGTCTTGCCCTGTCCGGGCTTCAGCGCGACCCGCTGGAAGGCGACCAGGCTGTGGCGCAGCACGGGGTCGTTCCACGCGCCGACCCTGTTCAGTTCGGCTGGCGCGATCAAATAGGCTTGTGCGACCTCTTCGCCCGCGCGTCGGCCGGTGTTGGTGACGCGGGCGGTGACGGTCAGCGTCTGTCCGGGGGTGAGCGTCGCGGGGGCCTTCGCATCTGCATAGGCGTAGCTGGTGTAGCTCAGCCCATGGCCGAAACCCCAGAGGGGGGTGCCGTCGAAGTAGCGATAGGTGCGGCCCTTCATATTATAGTCGACGAAGGCGGGCAGGTCGCTCGTCTTTGCATAGAAGGTGACCGGCAGGCGGCCGGACGGGTTGGTGGTGCCGTCGAGCACATCGGCGATGGCGATGCCGCCGACTTCGCCGGGATACCAGCCGGCGACGATCGCGTCGGCATGGGTCTTTGCCCATTCCATCGCGACCGCGCTGCCCGACAGCAGGACGACGACCAGCGGCTTGCCGGTTGCCTTCACCGCCTCGAGCAGTCGCTGCTGCGTCGCGGGGAGGGCGATGTCGGTTCGGTCGCCGCCCGAGAAACCGGGGACTTCGAGGCGGAGTGCCTCGCCCTCGACCGCAGGCGACAGGCCGACAAAGGCGACGACGGCGTCGGCATTTTGTGCGGCGGCGACGGCTTGCGCGCGCTGCGGATCGGCGGGCGCGATCCAGGTCAGGCGGATGCTGTCGTCGGTACTGGCATGGGTCAGGTCGAGGCGGAAGGGCTTCGGCGACGCGTCGGCGAAGTCGATGACCGCTTCCATCCGTTCGGACTTGCTGTCATTCGCCGCGCCTTCGACTGCGGCGGCCGTGCCGGTGGCGCTCAGCACGTCCTTGCCATCGACCCACAGCTTTACCGCGTCGCGACCCGAACATTTGTCCCAGCAGCGGTTGATGTCGATGCGCAGCGTGTAGCGGCCCGGTCCCGGCGGGGTCAGCGTGCCCGTCCAGCGCACGCCGTAGCGGTTCACGGGCAGGTTCGCGGCGGGGCTGGTGCGCGCCCAGTTGAAATCGATGGTGCGGTCGGTGCGGGTCAGGACGGGCGCGCCGGTCATCGCCGGATCGGCGAAAAACTCGGCCTTCAGCCCCGCGCCGAACGCGGTCTGCGGCACGGGGAGGGGGACGCCGTCGGCCAGCGTTGCGCCTTGCGCGTAGGACACGGCGAAGCGATCGTTCAGCGCTTGCAGCGGGGTGACCGGATCGGCGGAGGTGCCGTTGTAATTGGCCTCCAGCACGTCGAGGCTGTCGGCGTTCGGGCCGACGACCGCGATCCGGGCGCCAGGCTTCAGCGGCAGGACGCCGTTATTCTGGAGCAGGACCAGCGACTTGGCGGCCGCCTCCAGCGCCAGCGCGCGATTGGCGGGGGTGTGGAGCGCGCTGGCCGGGATGCTGTCCCAGCGGCTCTTCGCGCCGAACGCGTCGCCCAGCCGCTTGCGCGCTTCGAAGGCGCGGGTGAGTGCGCGATCCACGACGGCCTGCGTCGTCAGGCCGCGTTCCAGCGCGCGGGGCAGCGCGGCGTAGGCCGATCCGCAGTTCACATCCATGCCGGCATTGATCGCGGCGGCGGAGCCGGCGGCGTTGTCGAGGGCGTAGCGCTGATAATGGGCGATATTGCCGATCGCGTCGCAGTCGGACACGACCAGCCCGTTCCAGCCCCAGTCGCGGCGGATGCGATCGTTCAGCAGCCAGTCGGCGGCGCAGACCGGCACGCCATGGACGCCGTTATAGGCGCACATCACCGACTGCGCCTTCCCCTCGGTCAGCGCGCGGCGGAAGGCGGGGAGGTAGGTCGCCTCCATATCATAGGGCGCGGTCTGCACGCTGAACGCGTCGCGGCCTGCCTCCGGCCCGCTATGCGCGACCAGATGCTTGGGGGTCGCGATGATGCGGGGTTGCAGCGGGTCCGGCCCTTGCAGGCCACGGACATAGCCGACCGCCATCGCGCCGGTCAGTACCGGGTCCTCGCCGTACGTCTCCATGCCGCGGCCCCAGCGCGGATCGCGGAAGATGTTGATGTTGGGCGACCAGATGGTCAGCCCCTCATACCGCCGCCGGTTCCTGCCGGGCAGGGCGTTGTATTTGGCGCGGGCCTCCGTCGACACCACGGTGCCGATCCGCTCCATCAGCGGCGCGTCCCACGTCGCGGCGAGGCCGATCGCCTGCGG
>CAJYRU010000285.1 GCA_913777295.1 uncultured Sphingomonas sp.
ACGGGAGAGCGCCAGTGTCCGAAACCACCGACCAATTTTCCGAGCGCGAGGCGCTGCTGTTCCATTCCGAAGGGCGTCCGGGCAAGATCGAGATCATCGCGTCCAAGCCGATGGCGACGCAGCGCGATCTGGCACTCGCCTATTCGCCCGGCGTCGCCGTGCCGGTGAAGGCGATCCATGAGGACCCCGCCACCGCCTATGACTATACCGCCAAGGGCAATCTGGTCGCGGTCATCTCGAACGGCACCGCGATCCTCGGCCTCGGCAACCTGGGCGCGCTAGCGTCCAAGCCGGTGATGGAGGGCAAGGCCGTCCTGTTCAAACGTTTCGCCGACGTCGATTCGATCGACATAGAGCTGAAGACCGAGGATGTCGACCGCTTCATCGATGCGGTCGAACTGATGGAGCCGAGCTTCGGCGGCATCAACCTCGAAGACATCAAGTCGCCCGAATGCTTCATCATCGAGCAGACGCTGCGCGAACGGATGAACATTCCCGTCTTCCATGACGACCAGCACGGCACCGCGATCATCTGCGCCGCCGGCCTCATCAACGCCTGCCTGCTGACCAAGCGAAAGCTCAGCGAGGTCAAGGTCGTGGTCAACGGCGCGGGCGCTGCCGCCATCGCCTGTACCGAATTGATGAAGGCGATGGGCGTCGCCCATGACAACGTCATCATGTGCGACCGTACCGGCGTGATCTATCAGGGCCGCGACGACGTGAACCAGTGGCAGTCGGCCCACGCCGCCGCCACCGACCGCCGCACCCTGACCGAAGCGCTGCACGGGGCCGACGTGTTCCTGGGGCTTTCGGCCGCCGGCGCGCTGAAGCCCGAAATGGTCAAGGACATGGCCCCGTCACCGATCATCTTCGCGATGGCCAATCCCGAACCCGAAATCCGCCCCGAACTGGCGAAGGCCGCGCGGCCCGACGCGATCGTCGCCACCGGGCGTTCGGACTATCCGAACCAGGTCAACAACGTCATCGGCTTCCCCTTCATCTTCCGCGGGGCGCTCGACGTGCGCGCGACCGGCATCAATGACGAGATGAAGATCGCCGCCGCCAACGCCATCGCCGAACTGGCGCGGCAGCGCGTGCCGGAGGAAGTCGCGCTGGCATACGGCACGCAGCACAGCTTCGGCCCCGACTATATCATCCCCGCGCCGTTCGACCCGCGCCTGATGGAACTGGTGCCGAGCGCGGTTGCGAAGGCGGCGATGGATTCGGGTGTTGCCACCCGCCCGATCCTCGACATGGACGCCTATCGCCAGCAGCTGCGCGCACGTCTGAATCCGACCACTTCCGTCCTCACCATGGCCTATGAGGGGGCGAAGGCGCGTCCCAAGCGCGTGCTGTTCGCCGAGGGCGAAGAGGAAGTCGTGCTGCGCGCCGCGATCGCGTTCAAGGAAGGCGGCTATGGCATCCCGGTGCTGGTCGGCCGCGACGACGTGCATGACCGGCTGCGCGCGCTGGGCGTCGCGAACCCGGAGGATTACGAGGTCCACAACAGCCGCACCAGCGAGATGGTGCCGCAGATGGTCGACTTCCTCTATGAACGGCTCCAGCGGCGCGGTTACCTCAAGCGCGACGCCGAACGCCTCATCAATCAGGACCGCAACACCTTCGGCGCGGTACTGTTGCAGCTGGGCGTCGCCGACGCGATGATTACCGGCATCACCCGCACCTATGCGCAGACGTTTCGCGACGTGCGCCGGGTGATCGATCCGGTCGATGGCAAGGTGCCGTTCGGCATCCACCTGCTGGTCGGACAGAGCCACACCGTGTTCATGTCGGACACGACGATCAACGAACGCCCCTCGGGCGAGGAACTGGCTGACATCGCCGAACGCACCGCCGCCGTCGCCCGTCGCATGGGCCACGAACCGCGCGTCGCGTTCCTCAGCTATTCGACCTTCGGCAATCCGTCGGGCCAGTGGATCGACAACGTCCGCGACGGCGTGGCCGCGCTCGACAAGCGGCAGGTCGGCTTCGAATATGAAGGCGAAATGGCCCCCGACGTCGCGCTCAACCCGCGTCAGATGGCGAACTTCCCCTTCGCCCGCCTGTCGGGTCCGGCCAACGTCCTCATCATGCCGGGGCTGCAATCGGCCAACATCTCCGCCAAGCTGCTGCGCGAACTGGGCGGCGACGACGTGATCGGCCCGATGCTGATCGGCATGGAAAAGCCGGTGCAGATCGCCCCGATGACCTCGACCGCCAACGAACTGGTGACGCTCGCCGTGCTGGCCGCCGGCGGCATGGTGGGGTGATGGGGCAGGGGCGCTCGCCGGTCGAGCGCCCCTTTCTCCACCGTCGTCATCCCCGCGAAGGCGGGGATCCAGACGCTAAATCCAAGCGAGTCCTTAACGCCCGATCCGTACACCCGCGCAGGCGGGGGGCCAGAGCCAAACAAGACACGGTTCGCTTTGGTAACCCTGGACCCCCGCCTGCGCGGGGGTACGCATTCCGGACATTCGTCGGTGCCGTACTGCGCGCCTGGCCCCCCGCCTGGCGGGGGGCGTCTGGGCCGACCTGGGTGTATCGAGGATCAAATCCTCAAAATTCCTTGATTAGCCGCACGCCGCCGACCGGCCGCGCGCGTTCGCCGCGCTGCTTGTCGACCCCGGTACCGATCTGGACATTCACCTTCTGCGCCAGCGGCGCATGGAATTGCGGAATCACCGCCACCCCGCCATCGCGGTGCGACTTGTAATTCACCTCGATCCCCGCGATCCGGTCGCGCCCGACATCGTAAAAGGTCGAATGGTTGACCAGCAGCCCGGCGTCGCTTTCCGACTGGCCCAGCCGCACATCGCCGACGCCGACCATCGTCATCGTGCTGAGTCGTTCATTGTGCCGACGCCCCAGCATATAGAGCAGCGCCTGCGACGTCCGCCCGCTCTCCCGCTCGTAGATGCCCAGATACTGTACGCCATGCACCGCACGCCCCCGGTCGAACGTGCCGATCGTCGCCTGCGCGCCCATTTTCAGTTCGGCCAGCCGCGTGCCTTCGAACGGCAGTTCGAATTCCAGCGCGAAGCCATTGGCGACGGCATATTCGATCTCCGGCGCCCATTCGACCGCGCGCTCCTGCCCCGACAGCGGCGACAGCGCGAGGACGTTGGTTTCCAATTCGCCCTTTCGCGCACCCATCGGGCGAACCATGTCGAACACCATCGGCTCGGGAATATGGGGATCGTCGGCGACGTCGCGGGCAGCGGCGGGAACGGCGCTGACGATTGCGAGCACCATGGCGGCGTAACGGGCATTAACCATCGATAGGACAGACCTTTTTTGTGCAGGTGCGTTGTACGGTTCGCGCAGTGGCGGGCAAAGTGCCGTGGACGGACAGCAGCATTTTGACCGGGGCAATTTACATTGCAGCAATGGAGGCGGTGATGACGACGGCCATGGTAATCGGCGCAAATGGCGGGATCGGCGCGGCGCTGGTCGCGGCATGTGCCG
Source organism: uncultured Sphingomonas sp. (assembly GCA_913777295.1). Lineage (GTDB taxonomy): Bacteria > Pseudomonadota > Alphaproteobacteria > Sphingomonadales > Sphingomonadaceae > Sphingomonas. Next base: position 3,466 of record CAJYRU010000285.1, read on the forward strand.
ACGATGCCCGCTACAGCCGGGTCATCGCCGCCGCGCGCCGCGCGCCCGACGCACTTCCCTCCGGTGTCGAGTATCTCCCGATCGACATTGCCGATCCCGGCTCGATCGAGGCTGCCGCCGCCCGGATCGAGGGGCCGCTTGCCCGCGTCATCGTCGCGACCGGAATGCTGCACGACGACACCGGCGGCCCCGAGCGATCCTTGCGCGACCTCGACGCCGATCGTCTCGCCCATCTGTTCGCGATCAACACCATCGGCCCGGCGCTGGCGCTCCGGCATTTCGCGCCGTTGCTGGCAAAGGATGCACCGTCCGCCATTGCCTGCATCTCCGCGCGCGTCGGCAGCATCTCCGACAATCGCCTCGGCGGCTGGTACGGCTATCGCGCGTCGAAGGCCGCACTCAACCAGATCGTCCGCACCGCCGCGATCGAACTCGCGCGCAGCCGGCCACAGGCGGTGTGCGTCGCGCTCCATCCCGGCACGGTCGACACGGGGTTGAGCAAGCCGTTCCAGCGCGGCGTGCCGGCGGAAAAGCTGTTCTCGCCGGCCTACAGTGCCGGGCGGCTGCTGGCGGTGCTGGACGGCCTGACCCCGGCGCAGAGCGGTCGCATCTTCGCATGGGACGGCGCCGAGATCGCGCCCTGAACTTTCCTACAGGCGGGTGCCCTGCCATGGTCAGCAACGCTCTTTCGCATCGTCCGCCCCGCCTGCCTGCCGCCCTGCGAGCCCGATGGCCTACCCGCCAACTTCCGCGCCCGAAGGTGGCGGCAAATGCGACTCAAGCTGTTGAAACTACAGCAAGTGCCGGTCCGGCAAAGGATCGACGTATCGGCAACTTCGCCAACTTCCGCTATCCGTCGATCGATCCGCCCAGCGACGCATTGACCAGCCCGCCATCGACGGTGATCGTCTCGCCCACCACATAGTCGCCCGCGCGTGCCGCCAGATAGATCGCCGCCGCCGCCATATCCTCGTCCACGCCGATCCGACCCGCCGGGATCCGCTTCGCCACCCCGTCGCCATGGTCGCGCGCGGCCTTGTTCATCTCGCTGGCAAAGGCCCCCGGCGCGATCGAGGTGACATGGATCGCATCCATGACCAGCCGCGCCGCCATCCGCCGCGTCAGGTGGATCAGCGCCGCCTTCGATGCCTGATAGCTGTAGGTTTCCCACGGATTGACACGCTGACCATCGACCGAGGTGATGTTGATGACCTTTGCCGGCCGCGCGCGCGACGCCGCCGCCTTCAGCATCGGATGCAGCGCCTGCGTCAGGAAGAACGGCGACTTGACGTTCAGGTCCATCACCTTGTCCCACCCGCTCTCGGGGAAATCCTCGAACGCCTGACCCCATGCCGCGCCGGCATTGTTGACCAGAATGTCGAGCCGGTCGGTATGACTGGCCAGCCGGTCCGCCAGCGCGCGGCACCCCTCGACGCTTGCCACATCCTGCGGCAGCGCGATCGCGCCGATTTCCTCCGCCGTCTGGATACAGGCATCAGCCTTGCGTGCCGACACGAACACCCGCGCCCCCTGCGCGACGAAGCCGGCGGCGATCATCCGCCCGATCCCGCGCGATCCGCCGGTGATGAGCGCGGTGCGCCCGTCGAGCCGGAACAGGCTGTTGGTGTCCATTGCATCGTCTCCTGCAAACCCGATGTTCGAAACGGCATCGTTGCACCCTGAATAGACGATACCGAAGCAACAAAAAAGGTCTCTTCCCACTACCTTGTGTCAATCGCGTGCATCTGTAATCTCTTTACAAACGCAACGGGGGATGGGGCCGATGGAAAGCAAGATGTTCGCGGGCCACGCCGTCCGTCGCCTGCGCCGGGGACAGGCGCTGACCCAGGCGGCAATGGCCGAGGCGCTGGGCATTTCCGCCAGCTACCTGAACCTCATCGAGCGCAACCAGCGACCGCTCACCGCGACGCTGCTGGTGGCGCTGGCCGAACGCTATGGCTTCGACGCGCGCACGCTGGCGGCCAGTGAACCCGGCGGCGGGACGGAGGGGCTGCGCCGCCGGCTGGCCGACCCGATGTTCGCCGACCTGTCGCTCGATCGCGCCGACATCGCCGAGTGGCTGTCCGCGGCGCCCGGCGGGGCGGAGGCGTTCGCCCGCGCCTTCGACCGGCTGGGCAGCGGCGGGGCGGGGGCGCCGGTCACCGCCGATCCGGCGGCGGAGGCGCGCGCGACGATCGAGCGGTGGCGCAACCACTTCCCCGACCTCGATGCGCAGGCAGAGGCGCTGGCCGACGAACTGCGCCTCGCCGGCGGCGATCCGGCGGCGGCAATGGCCGACCGGCTGCGGGTGCGGCATCATCTGTCGGTGCGGCTGCTGCCGGTGGAGGTCATGCCCGACCGCCTGCACCGCACCGACCTGCACGCCCGCCAGCTGCAGCTGTCCGAACGGCTCGACCCCGCCTCGCGCAGCTTCGCGCTCGCCCGCGCGCTCGGCCATGCAGAGGCACGGGCGGAGGTCGATGCGGTCGTGCGCGGCGCAGGCCTGTCCGACCGGACCGCCGAACAATGGCTGCGGCGGCACCTCCACGGCTATTTCGCCGCCGCCGTGATGATGCCCTATGCCCGGTTCCTCCGCGCGTGCGAGGCCACCGGCTATGACCTGGCGCTGCTCGGCCGGCGGTTCGGCGCGGGCTATGAACATGTCGCCCACCGGCTGACCACGCTGCACCGGGTCGGTGCGCGCGGCCTGTCCTTCTGCCTGCTGCGGCTCGACCGGGCGGGACAGGTGTCGAAGCGCTTTGCCGGCGCCAGCCGGTCGCCGCTGGTCGAAGGCGCGCCCTGTCCGCTGCTCGGCGCGTTCGATGCCTTTGCCCGCGGCGGGGAGACGATCGTGCAGCTGGTCGAACCGGAGGACGGCGGGCGCTGGCTGACCCAGTCGCGCACCGTGACCCCGCCCGGCGCGCTGGCTGGGGAGGTGCGGGCGCGGTTCGTCGTGATGCTGGGCGTCGCCGCCGATCAGGCTGGGTCGCTGGCGGCGGCACGCGGGCTGGACCTGTCGGCGGGAGGGATGCCTGTCGGGCCGGGCTGTCGCGCCTGCACGCGCGGCGATTGTCCGCAACGCTCTGCCCCGCCCAACGCCCGCGCCATGCGGCTCGACGACCGCGAGGGCGGGCTGACTCCCTTCGCCTTTGCCGGCGATTGAGCGGGGTAGTAGGATGCCGTTACGTCTCCTTTAACCCTGTCGTGGCAGGAGGTTGGTATGCGAGTCCTTCACATTCTCGACCATGGCCTGCCGCTGCACAGCGGCTACACCTTTCGCACCCGCGCGATCCTGACTGCGCAGATGGCGCGCGGGTGGCAGGTCGCGGCGGTCACCGGCGCGCGGCAGGGCGTGACGCAGGTCCCGCGGGAGACGGTCGACGGCATCGATTTCCACCGGACCGTGCCGCCCCGCGCGCTGCCGGCACCCCTGGGGGAACTGACCGAAATCCGCGCCTTTGCGGCCTCGATCGACCGGGTAGTGGACGAATTCCGGCCCGACATCCTCCACGCCCATTCGCCGGTGCTGGACGCCCTCGCCGCGTTGCGCGTCGCCCGGCGCCGCGCCCTACCGCTGGTGTACGAGATCCGTGCCTTCTGGGAAGACGCCGCGGTCGGTAACGGGACCGGCACCGAAGGCTCCGCCCGCTACCGTGCGACTCGCGCGCTGGAGACGTGGGCGGTGCGCCGCGCGGATGGCGTGGCGGTGATCTGCGAAGGGTTGCGCCGCGATCTGGTGGCGCGCGGGATCGATCCGGCCAAGATCATGGTGTCGCCCAATGGTGTCGACCTGACCCTGTTCGGCGATCCGCCGCCGCCCGACATGACGCTCGCCGCCGAACTGGGGCTGCAGGGCAAGGAGGTGCTGGGTTATCTCGGCAGCTTCTATGATTACGAGGGCCTCAACACGCTGATCGCCGCGATGCCCGCGCTGGTCGCGGCGCGGCCGAACGTCCGGCTGCTGCTGGTCGGCGGCGGCCCGATGGAGGCGGCGCTGCGCGAACAGGCGGCGGCGTCCAGCGTCGCCCATGCCATCCATTTCATCGGCCGCGTGCCGCATCACGAAGTAGAGCGCTATTACGGGCTGGTCGACCTGCTGGTCTATCCGCGCAAGGCGATGCGGCTGACCGATCTGGTCACGCCATTGAAGCCGCTGGAGGCGATGGCGCAGCGCCGGCTGGTTGCCGCGTCCGATGTCGGCGGCCATCGCGAGCTGATCCGTGATGGGGATACCGGCACGCTGTTCCCGCCGGACGATCCCGCCGCGCTGGCGTCGCGGGTCAGCGCGCTGCTCGCCGACCGGTCGGGATGGGATGCGATGCGCGATCGCGGCCGTGCCTTTGTCGAGGCGGAGCGCAACTGGGCATCGAACGTCGCGCGCTACCAACCGCTCTATCAACGCCTGATTGCGGCCCGGCGGCCGGGCAGGGTCGTGGGCGATGTCACGATGGTGGACGCATGAACCGCGCGCTTCCCACCATGGTCGCGGGCGCGTCCGGACTGATCGTGGCGATTGCGATCGCCGTCGTGCCGACTTGGCGGATCGAG
>CAJYRU010000286.1 GCA_913777295.1 uncultured Sphingomonas sp.
ACCTTCGCGATCCTGTTCGCGCTGGTGCTGGTGCTGCAGGCGCTCGATCTGTTGAGCGAGAGCGGCAAGATCCTGGCCGTGCCGGGCAACGGGCAGGCGGAAATCCTGCGCTACGTCTCGCTGCGCACGCCGCAGATCATCGCGCGGTTCCTGCCCTTCTCGGTCCTGCTCGGCACGATCCTGACGCTGACCCAGCTTAACCAGAATAGCGAGATCATCAGCCTGAAGGCGGCCGGCCTGTCGGCACACCAGGTGTTGGCACCGCTGATCCTCGCCAGCTTCGGCGTGGCGGCTCTGTCTTTCGCGTTCAACGAACGGGTTGTCGCGCGGGCGACCGCGACGCTGAGCATCTGGGACAATGTCGATTACGGTCCGCTGCCGGTCGATCGGGGCGAGCGGACCAATGTGTGGGTGCGCGACGGCGACAATCTGATCCAGGTCGCACGGGTCGCCGGTCGCGGCGAGGCGACGCGGCTGCGCGGCATTACCGTCTATAATCGCGAGGGGAGTTCGTTGCGCGAACTCGTCACCGCGAGCAGCGGCTGGCGCGAGGGCGGCGCGTGGCGGATCGACAATGCCGAACGCTTCACCGTGGCGACCGGCATTCGCGAACGCCTGGGATCGCTCAAGATCGCGGGCGGGGTCCGTCCGGACCAGTTCACCCTGCAGAATGTCGACCCCGACGGCCTGTCCTTCGGCCAATTATCGACCGCGATCGGCGACCTGACCGAAGCCGGTCGCCCGACCAAGGCGCTGGAAGGCGCGTTGTGGCACAAGCTGTCGGGACCGTTATCGGCGGTGCTGATGCCGCTGCTCGCGGCGGTCGCGGCGTTCGGCGTTGCCCGTTCGGGCAAGTTGTTTGTGCGTGCGGTCATTGGCATGGCGCTGGGGTTCACCTATTTCGTGGCGGACAATTTCGCTCTCGCGATGGGCAACCTTGGGGCGTATCCGCCGTTCCTTGCGGCATGGGCACCGTTCCTTCTGTTCTTCCTGATCGGCGAGGCGGTGCTGATCCGGACCGAGGAATAGCCCAAGGATCGTCGCACTTTGGCCGCAAAGCGCGGGCAAAGCGGGGAAGATGGGCGAATCGTCCGGTTGAAGGAATGGATTAAGGAAGCTAGGCCGATGAACGCGATCACCGAGAAGCAGGGCTTCTGGAAAAAGTCGCACCATCTCGACAAGATGACCTTCAAGCAGCTTGTCGTTGCGTATTTTCAGTATCCGGCGATCATCGCCTATATCGCGCTGTCGTTCGTCGCGATCGGCCTGTTCGCGTGGCGTCCCGCGCCGCTGGTCCCGACGCTGGCGTCGGTCGGCGTTGCGGTCCTGGCCTATCCGTTCGTGTGGTATGTGCTGCATCGCTGGGTGCTGCATTCCAACTGGATGTTCAAGTTCGCGCCGCTCGCCGCGACCTGGAAGCGTATCCATTACGATCATCATCAGGACCCCAATCATCTGGAGGTGCTGTTTGGCGCGCTGCACACCACCCTGCCCGCGATCGCCGTTGCGACCGCCCCGATCGGTTATCTTATCGGCGGCTTCGGCGGGGCGATGGCCGCGCTGGCGACGGGTCTGCTGACCACCTGCTTCTACGAATTCTGCCATTGCATCCAGCATCTGGCGTACAAGCCGAAGAACAAGCTGCTCGTCGAATGGAAGCGCAAGCACATGGCGCACCATTTCCACGACGAGCATGGCAATTTCGGCATCACCAACTTCTTCTGGGACAAGATTTTCGGGACCCATTACGAGCGTTCGGAACGCCCGGAGAAAAGCCCGACCGTCTTTAACCTGGGCTATACCGAGGAAGTTGCGAAGAAATATCCGAAGGTCGCTGAGCTGTCGGGTGGCGTGGCCAAGGGGCATCCGCGCTATCGTGGATGACAGGATGACGGATTTGTCATTTGAAGTTTGAGACGGGGCGGCGCATTGCCGCCCCGTTGCCGTTTTGGGGGATAGCCATGTCGATCATCGTCCGTCCGGTCCTGACCGCTGCCGATCGCAAGGCGTTCATCGCCCTGCCCTATCGGCTGTACGCCAACGACCCGCATTGGGTGCCACCGCTCAAGAGCGAGGTCGCCGGACAGATCGATCCCAAGAAGAATGGCTGGTTCAGCCACGCCGAAGCGCAACTGTTCATCGCCGAGCGGAACGGGCAGGTCGTCGGACGGGTATCGGCGCATCTGGACACGCTGGCGCTGACCATGCCGACCGAAAAGGGCTTCGGTCCCGGTGTCGGCTTCTGGGGCATGTTCGAAGCGGAAGACGAAGCAACTGCCAAGGCGCTGATCGCACAGGCCGAAACCTGGCTGCGGGGCAAGGGCATGACCCGCGCGATCGGCCCGTGCAGCCTGTCGGTATGGGAAGAACCGGGCCTGCTGATCGAGGGGTATGACCATAGCCCGACGGTCCTGATGGGGCATCACCTGCCGGCCTATCGCGGCTGGATTGAGGGGGCGGGGTACGCGCCGGTCAAGCAGATGATTACCTACGAGCTGGACATCACGAAGGATTTCCCGCCGATCGTGCAGCGCATCGTCGCTGCCGGCGAGAAGAATGCGCGCATCCATATCCGCCGCGTCAACAAGGCGAAGTTCGCGGACGAAGCGAAGATCATCCTCGACATCCTGAACGACGCCTGGTCCGACAACTGGGGTTTCGTGCCGCTGACGCAGCCGGAGGTCGACGACGTCGGCAAGAAGCTGAAGCCGCTGGTGTTCGAGGATCTGATCCGCATCGCCGAACTGGACGGCGAACCGGTAGCATTCATGATTACGCTGCCCGACATGAACGAGCCGCTGAAGCCGATGGGCGGATCGCTGCTGCCGTTCAACTGGCTGAAGCTGTTGCTGTGGCTGCGCGCGCCCAAGGCGCGTACGATGCGCGTTCCGCTGATGGGTGTCGTCAAGCGGTTGCAGGCATCGCGCATGGCCAGCCAGCTCGCCTTTATGATGATCGAATATATCCGCCGCGACGCGGTGGCGAAGTTCGGCGCGTCGCGCGGTGAGATCGGCTGGGTCCTCGACGACAATCAGGGCATGAACGCCATCGCGACGACGATCGATAGCAAGATCAATCGCGTCTATCAGATGTACGAGCGCACGCTGTGATCGGCGCGACCGGGTCGGACGCACGTCGGGTCGGACGTGGCGTCTGACCGTGTCGATCCACGCCATCGCTCCGGCGAAGACGACCGCGTCCGGCGCTTCTGTCGCGCCATCCCTGCCTTCGCAGGGATGGCGCGTCGTTCGATCAGGTTCGATCGTGCGCTGGCTGTGGCCATCCCGGCCATCGCTGGAACGCGGCGGGCGGGCGCCCCGCGTCAGATTTCGCCAATCGCCACGGCAGGATCCAAGCCCCGCGCCCGCCACTCGTCGCGCGTGCGACAGATTTTAGGGCGGATGTCCGCGCCATCGCGGCGATCCTTGATACAATAACGCTTTACCCGGACCGGCGGCGCAGACGCGCCCTGCGCAGCAGCGGTTGGCTGCAATCTCACGATCTGTGCGCCGTGCGCAACCGGCAGCGCGGAAGCCGTAGCGAGCCCGAGCAAGGTGGAAGTGACGAGGTGGAGGGCAATCATTGCAGTAGCTCCCGAAGATGCCCGCAGGTGGATTGCGGGCTTGGCGAGAACATTGCAGCGACCGTGCCAACCACACTTCGACATACTTTTCAGTCAGTTAGCAGAAGCACGCCACTACGAGGTGGCGTGCCTCACTAATACACTGCACATAACGCCAATCCGTCGTATCGAACACCGCCGCAACAAGCGGGTCAGAACCGGCGCGAAATTCCGCTATACAATCGAAGTTCGGGCGTATGCTCGTCCAGCCCAGCGGCACCGCCGGTATCGATGAAGAAATCATCCGAAACCTGCCAGGCGACGGCGAGCGCCAGGCGATGTTCGGTCTGATGCTCGGCATGTTCGACCTGGATTTCGGTGGTGAACTGGCACGCATCGCTGACCGTCAAGCCCAGTCCCAGTGTCGCGGTGGTGACGACGCTGTTCCCCCTGCCCTCCTCGCGCGGGAGCCATGCGACTTCGGGGGAGAATTGCAGGTTGAGGCGATCACTTAGATCATAGGATACCGGCGCGACCATGGCCGCGCCCCACCCGCCGCCGCCGATCGGCGTACGCCCTACCGGTACAACCACCGAGGGTTGCACGCCATAAGACAACCCCTTCCCATCCGAATTGCGCAGCGCGACGCGCGTGCCGATCTGCAGATCCCCGGTCCGCGTCACGTTGCGCCCCGCCGGCCGGTCGCGGGCAATGCCGAGTGGGGTCCATTCCACCTGCAACTCGGCCCGGTCCGTCACGCCCAGCCGGAACAGTGTGTCGCCGAACAGGACGGTGTCGCTGTCGCTCGACCGCTCCCAATCGGACAGGGCCGTTTCGACGGCATACCGGCCGGGTTCGATGGTGCAGGCCGATTGGCCAAGGCTGGGCCGTGTTGGACAATAGTCGCGCGCGGCGGCGACCGACGGCACCAGCAACGCCATGCCGATCATGGCGACCGCGGCGTACTTCACCGCAACCGAACCCAGGTGGGTGCGTGATCGCTGGCCTTCTCCCGGCCACGGTGACCTTTGTCGACGCCCGCATCGACGAAGCGATCGGCGGCAACCGGGCTGAGCAGCAGGTGATCGATGCGGAACCCGGCGTCACGCTGCCACGCGCCCGCCTGATAATCCCAGAAGGTCCAGACACCCCCCTTCGGAAAGCGGGTCCGCAGCGAATCCGTCCACCCCTGTGCGAGGAGCGCGCGATAGCCGGCACGTGATTCGGGCTGCATCAGTGCGTCGGACTGCATCGCCCGTACCGAGAAAACGTCGTCGTCGTTCGGAATGACGTTATAGTCACCGGCCAGCACCACCGCCCGCTCTTCCGCCAGCAACTCGGCCGCACGGGCGCGCAGCCGGTCGATCCAGCGCAGCTTGTAATCGAACTTCGGTCCGGGCTGCGGATTACCGTTGGGAAGATAGATCGACGCGATGACGACGCCGTCGACCTCCGCCTCCAGATAGCGGCTATGCTCGTCCTCCGGTTCGCCGCCCAGCCCGCGCTGGCGCTCGATCGGATCGATCCCACGCGCCAGCACCGCGACGCCATTGAACCCCTTCTGCCCATACCAGATCGCGCCATAACCGGCGGCACGGATGTCGGCTTCGGGAAAGGTTTCGTCGCTGGCCTTCAGCTCCTGAAGGCAGACGACGTCCGGCTGTTCCTCGGTCAGATATTCGATCAAACGCGGAAGGCGAGCCTTGATGCCGTTGACGTTGTAGGAAACGATCCGCACGTCAGACCGCGAAGCTGGTGCCGCAGCCGCAGCCGGATGCCGCCTGCGGATTGGTCACACGGAATGCCGCGCCGCCCAGCGATTCCACGAAGTCCACTTCGCTGCCACGGACCAGGTCGATGCTGACCGAATCGACGACCAGCGTCACACCATCGGTTTCGGCGACACTGTCGTCGGCATCCACGCTATCGGCCAGACCGAAACGATATTGGAAACCGGAGCAGCCGCCCCCTTCGACCGACAGGCGCAGGATAGCGGGCTTGGCCTGTTTTTCGGCGATGGCGGCGACGCGCGCAGCGGCAGCGGCGGACAGGGTGACGTCGGTCATGGTCATTTCCATACCGCCCAGATAGGCGTGCCGTAACGCAACGGCAACGGCCAGCGCTCCGCCGCGTTATTCCGCGACGACCGGGCCGCCCATGGCCAGACGCTGCCGCTGCGCACGGTCGGCCGCCATGGCAAGCTGACCGGCCTGCAGATAGGGCGCCGGATTGACCGCCGATCCGTCGATGCGGACTTCGTAATGCAGGTGGCTGCCGGTCGAACGACCGGTCGACCCCATCAACGCGATCATCTGTCCGCGCTTCACGCGCTCATGGTCGCGGACGAGAATTTTCGAAAGGTGACCATAGCGGGTCGCGATACCCTTGCCATGATTGACCTCGACCAGATTGCCATAACCGCCGGCGCGTTCGGCGCGCGAGATGATGCCATCGGCGGTCGCATAGATCGGCGTGCCGATCGGGCCGGGAATGTCGACGCCGGCGTGCATCGCCGCGGTACCGCGGAACGGGTCGGATCGGACGCCGAAGTTGCTGGTGAATGACAGGCTCTGCACCGGCTGATATGACGGGATCGAAATCGCCGCACGTTCGATCGTGTCGAGCTTCTTCCAGCTCATGAACAGCGCGCGGAACTGGGCATCGGCCTGCGCGTCGGCCGTGGCCGATCCGGCAGCCGCCGCTGCGGCAGTGGCGGCGTCTACCGGCTCATATGGACCGCCCATGGCCGGCATCACGCGGCGCGGGTTGAGACCCAGCTTGCGCAGCGAACCGGCGGTCTGGGCATAGCGGGCATCGGCAACCGCCTTTGCCTGTGCCGCGATCGCAGCCTGCTGCCGCGCGACACGGTCGAACGGCCGAGTAACACTGTTGGAAGCACCCGCCGGCTGCTGGTCGAGTGCGGCGAGCGCGAGCGTCTTGGCATCCTCGGATCCGTTCAGGACGGCGGCAAGAGCCGCCTGCCGCTTGTCGAGGCGGGCGGCGTGGGCGCGGGCATCGGCGTGGAGCCGGGCGACATCCGCGCGCATTTCCGCCACTTCCTGCTGCATCGCCGCGACCTTGTCGTCGCCGCCAACCGCACCCGCCATCGCGGTGCCGATGGTCGCCTGTCCCATGCCATAGGCCGAGAAGGCGATGGTCACCGCGGCAAGGCCGGCAGCCGCAGCCTGGTTGCGGCCGGAAATCGTGTGACGACGCAGCTGGGTACCGTCGTGGAGGATGAAATGGCGGGTCCGAAAGATTGAACGGAACCCCGTGATCGGAGCGACGTTGTTTTTCAATACGGAGGTAATCGACATTATGTCCCGCTATCCGAGCGTTATGCGCGCCGGACGAGCCGACACGAACGATGATCCCCAATGTCTAGACGGTATGCCCCACCGCGTTGACCGTGGCTGCACTTGCCGGAATTTTGATACGCGGCGCAAGCGCGGCATCCGTCGACCGCGTTAAAGTGCCGTACAGGTACGGCGAGCCGTTTAACCATAGAACGATACTGGGAATTTGTCCGCGACGGCTGCGCCAGTCCACGGACTGCAATCGATTCGCGTCGCGTCATCCGGGAATGGCCGCCAGCACGTCCGCAGCATGGCCGGCGACTTTCACCTTTCGCCATTGCCGGACCAGCGTTCCGCTGGCGTCGAACAGGAACGTCGCGCGTTCGATCCCCATGTAGCTGCGCCCGTACATCTGTTTTTCGACCCAGGTGCCGAACGCCTCGCACACCGATCCATCCTCGTCGCTGGCCAGTTCGACGGTGAGCGTGTGCTTGTCGGCAAAACGGGTCAGCTTGGCCGGGGTATCCCGCGATATGCCGATCACGACCGCGCCGCGCGCACGAAATGCATCGGACAGCGCGGAAAAGTCCTGCGCCTCCTGCGTGCAACCGGTCGTGTCCGCCTTGGGATAGAAATAGACGACCAGCGGCTGGCCGATCCGGTCGGCCAGCGCGAAGCGCGTTTCGTCGGCTCCGGTCAGGCTGACCTTGGGTAGGGCGTCACCGATCTCCATCCTGCTCTCCTGTTGCCAAAGCGGCCCATGCTGCGGTGACGATCTGCCGCACACCGTCCAGCCGGGCAAGCGCTGCCGGCCAGTCGGGACAGCCCAGCGCCGCGGCGAGGATCGGCTGCGTTGCCGGCGACGGCACCTGCCCATCGGGCGCGACCAGTCGCATCGCGACCAGCAGGCGGGTGAGGAAATCATGCGCTGGCCCCAGCGCGTCGGGCAACAACCCTTCCGCTGCCAGTGCTTCGATTGCCGCGCCCAGTTGCGGTACCAGTCCACGCCCGCTCGACAATTGCGCAACATGAACGGCGAATTCGAGATCGACGAGTCCGCCCGGCACCAGCTTGACGTCGAGCGGGCCGGACGGCGGCTTGTGCCGCGCCATTTCCGCCCGCATCGCCGTCGCCTCCGCGGCGATGTCGCGCGGTGGGCGGTCGCCCCCCAGCACGCGTGCGATGATCGCAGCGGCCTGTGCCTGTCCCGCCGCCGATCCGACGATCGGGCGGGCACGGGCGAGGGCCATATGCTCCCACGTCCACGCGTCCTCCCGCTGGTAGCGCTCGAACCCGGCGAGCGAGACCACCAGCGGTCCTTGCGCACCGGAGGGGCGCAGGCGGGTGTCGACTTCGTAGAGCGGCCCCGACGCGGTCTGTACCGACAATGCCGCCGTCAACCGCTGCGCTAGGCGATTATAGTAGAGGACGGCACCCAACGGTTTGTCGCCGTCCGATTCCGCCGCGAAATCGCCGGTGAAGCAATAGATCAGGTCGAGGTCCGACGCATGGGTCAGCGCCCCGCCCCCCAGCCGCCCGAGCGCCAGGACGATCAATTCACTGTCCGGCACATGACCGTGACGCTGGGCGAATTCGCTGATCGTGGCCGCCGCCAGCACGCGGACCGCAGCCTCGGCCACGCGCGCATAGCCCGCCGCGACGGCCAGCGGATCGCCGGTTCCGGCGACGACCTGTACGCCCAGCATGAATCGCTTCTCGTTCACGACGTCGCGGACGTGATCGAGCAGCCGTTCATAGCCATCCCCGACACGCGCCTCCATTTCGGCCACGAGATCGTCGACCGTCCCGACGGGTTCCAGCGCGCGGGCATCGATCAGCGCATCGAGCAGCACCGCGCGGCGGGCCAGCGCCTCGGCCAATGTCGGCGCGTGGCACAGGATCGTGCTGAGCAGTCGGGCGAGCGCCGGCTGCGCCTCTAGCAGGCGGAACAGGTTGATCGCGCTCGGGAGCCGCGCCAGCATCGCGTCCAGCCGCAGCAACGCCGCCTGCGGATCGGCCGCCGCAGCGAGCCCCGCGACCAGTCCGGGCAGACTGTCCTCCAACGCGGCGCGGGCCGCCGGGCTGCGCAGCGCCGGATAGCTTCCGCCGCGCCAGTCGGCGATCCGTCGCGCGCCCTGTTCGCCCGACGCGAACCCCAGCGCCTCCAGCCGGTCCGCCAGCGACTGCGGATCGACCGGCAGGCGGGAAGTCTCCGCACCGTCCAGCCGGTCGTAGATCGCACCGACCGCCGCGACGTGCGGTGCAAGCATGGCGAGCAGCGCCGCACCGTCCGCCGCACCGTGCAACCGGGCTACGCGATCAAGCGCCTCCCCCTGATCGGGCAGGCTGTGCGTCTGCCGGTCGTCCACCATCTGCAGCCGATGTTCGATCGTGCGGAACAGGGTGTAGGCGGCGTCCATCACCGCCGCCTCGTCCCCGGTGATACGCCCGCCCGCCGCCAGCGCCGCCAGCGCATCGCGCGTCGCCGGTGCGCGCAGCACGGGGTCGCGACCGCCATGCACCAGTTGATGCACCTGTGCGAAAAATTCCACCTCGCGAATGCCGCCGCGCCCGCGCTTCAGGTCGTATCCTGGCCCGAACGCCTGCCCCTGGGCATAATGTTCGCGAATGCGGCGGGTGATTTCGCGGATTTCGCCGATCGCGCCATAATCCAGCGCGCGGCGCCAGACGAACGGACGGATCGCTTCGAGAAAGCGATTGCCGAGCGCGATGTCGCCGGCGACAGAACGCGCCCGGATGAAGGCCGCCCGTTCCCATGGCAGGGCGGCGGACTCATAATAGGATACCGCGGCATCAATCGGCAGGGCGATCGGCGTCGCTTCCGGAGACGGTCGCAGCCGCAGATCGACCCGCAGGACATAGCCGTCTCCGTCGCGTGCCTGAAGCAACTCGACGGCGCGCCTAGCGATCCGGACCGCGGCCTCCGCCGGGGAATCCTTATCGCGCCGGGGCAGCACCGCGGGGTCGTATAGCAGGATCGGATCGATGTCGGACGAATAGTTGAGTTCACGACTGCCCTGCTTGCCAAGGGCGATGGCGGCAAAACCGACCGGTTCGGCTCCCGGCGTCCGCTCCTCGATCGCCTGCACGATCGCGCGGTGCAGGGCTTGGTCGGCAAAGTCGCTGAGCGTCCGCGTCACGCGCGTCAGATCATAGGCACCGGACAGGTCGCCAAGCGCCACCAGAAGCGCCACCCGCCGCCGTTCGATCCGCAATCGCCGCGCCAGCGGCATATCGGGTTCGGAAGCCACCGCAGCCAGCACGTCGGTATCGAACCCGTCGAGCCGGGTCAGGAAATCCGCTTCCCGATCGATCAGCGTGGACAGGAACGGAGAACCGGCACGAACGCGCGCCAGCAGATCGGCTGAAAACTGCATCATCCCTCCCGACGGGCATCACGACGGACCGAGATACCTATCGGCGGACAAGATGAAACGAAACGCCAAAGCGGTCGTTGGAAACACATGGCACCGCAGACCCCCTTCGCCGGAAAACGGCCCATCGCCGGGCAGATCGTGCGACCGCCCAACCCCGGCGATGGCGTCGGTCGCGCCCTGCGCCATGTGTATGAACGAGATGCGATCCTGCCAAAGGATTGGGAAGCCTATCTCCGGTCGATCGACGACCTGCCGAAGCAGTAGGCGACCTCAGCGTTCGCGGCTGAGATCGTCCACTTCGCCCATGATCGTGTCGAGAACCGTCTGTCCGTTATTGTCGGGCTGCTCAGCGCGCGACGGCAGCTTACCATCGGTCATCAGCGCCTCCAAGGCGACCCGGCCCCGCGCGACGCGGCTTTTGATCGTACCTACCGCAACGTTGCAGATTTCGGCCGCTTCCTCATAGGCAAAGCCGCCCGCGCCGACCAAAATCAGCGCCTCGCGTTGTGGCTGCGGCAGATGCAGCAGCGCCCGCTGCATATCGGCCAGTTCGACATGACGATCCTGACTGGCCGGCGCTGCGAGAATGCGATCGGCCACCAGGTCGTCCCACTCGCCCTTGAAGCGTGCTCGGCGCATCTGGGAGAGATACAGGTTGCGCAGGATGATGAAGGTCCATGCGCGCATGTTGGTACCGGCCTGAAACCGCTGCCGTGCGGCCCATGCCTTCAGCAACGTCTCCTGCACCAGGTCATCGGCCAGATCGCGACTTCCTGACAGCGATCTGCCGAAGGCGCGCAGGTGCGGAATGACCTGTGCCAGCTGTTTCTTGAATTCGGGGTCCGGCAGGGCGACATGCTCCCGCACCTCGCCCGCCACGTCCTCGCTGATGTCGGATTCAGTCATTCTTATCCGTTCGATACGCAGTCGGCCCGGTGTGGGGCGGACCCGAACATAGGGTTGCCAATGGCCGATTGCCAGCCGCGGCGTGTCGCGCCGGGCGACACGCCCGCCGCATCACGTCAGCAGGATGTATGCCATGACCGCGATCGCTGCGATGAGCGATACCATCAGTATATAGCGGGTGACCCCGGGAGTGGCGCCGGCGCGCGCTTCGGTAGCGCTGACATGGATCTGCTCGTTATCGTCTGCCATCGCCTATCAACCCCCGAAAGTCGTTTTGGGTCCGTACCGTTATGCCACTGCGTCCGGTACGGTCGCTTCGTCGAAGAACAACGCCTGGCTTATCGCCGCCTTAACCGTCGACCGCTGGAACGGCTTCGTGATCAGGAACGTCGGTTCGGGCCGTTCGCCGGTCAGCAGCCGTTCGGGGAAGGCGGTGATGAAGATCACCGGCACGTTGAATTCCGAAAGGATGTCCTTGACCGCGTCGATGCCCGAACTGTCATCGGCCAGCTGGATGTCCGCCAGCACCAGACCGGGGCGATCCTGCATTGCCAGGGCGACGGCTTCGTCGCGCGTCACGGCGACACCGGTCACATCATGGCCGAGGTCGCGGACAATCTGTTCCAGATCCATCGCGATCAGCGGCTCGTCTTCGATAATCATCACGCGCGAGCGGGTCTGCTGCTCGATCTCTCGCAGGGCTTCCGCCACCAATTCCTCGACCTCGTCAGGGCTGGCCTCGATCAGATAGGCCGCATCCTCGGTCGTGAACCCTTCCATCGCGGTCAGCAGCAGCGCCTGACGCGACAGCGGCGCGATTCGGGCGAGGCGGGCCTGGGCAATGGCTTCGTTTTCCGTACCCGATGCACTCGCCGCCCCGAAAGCCTCGGGCTGCGACGAAGCCCAGATCGCCTGAAAGGTGCGATAGAGGCCCAGCCGAGGATCGACGTCCCGCGGAAATTCCTCCGGCGCGGCAACGATCGCTTCCAGCGTCGCACGGACATACTGGTCACCCTCGGCCTGGCTGCCGGTGAGCGCCCGGGCGTAGCGCCGGAGAAAGGGAAGGTGCGGCGCGAGCTGCTGTCCGAGCGACATGGTCAGGTAATTCTCCTTCGATGCACCGCCCACAAGGCGGACGGTGCGAATCCGTACAACGTCCACGAAACGGCAAGGAGAAGACGCCTCCCCCGAGTTCGCGTCAGGTCATGGAACCAACGAGCGCGTCTTTAGTTTCATGTGCGCCTGACGCGCTGAACCAAGGTCCACTTGGAGCCGTCCGGCACGGGATTGTACAGGTTCGTACCGGAAATCTGATTCGGGTATCGGGGGAAGGCATTGCTTCGTGAAGGATGGTGAACAGGCGGCCAAGCAGTCGAGCGCGAACCCACCGGCGGCACCTTCATCCGGCAAGAAGGATACGTCGAACTTGGGCAATGCGCTCCGCGCCGTCTATCAGGACGCCGCCGGCGAGGCCGTGCCGGACGAGATGCTCGACTTGCTGAGCAAGTTAAAATAGCTCGCACGGTGTGACGACATCCATTCCCGCGCGGCGCGCTCCGCCGAGCCCCGTTGCGGCACTGCGCCGCGCACCCACCGGTGCCAAGCTGATGTTCATCCTCAGCGCGGCGCTGCTCCCGCTCGCTTTGATCGCCCTGTTCGCGACGCTTCAGACGTCGCGGATCGCCGATGTCGACCTGCGGGCGCGGCTGCGGGTAGCGGCTACAGAGGCTTCGAGAGCGTTGGCGATCGAGCTGGTCGGGGACATGACGGCGCTTCGCGTCGCGATGACCGCGCTGTCGAGCGACCCGGCGAATGCTCCGAGCTGCGCGCGAGTGGAAGGTGTTTTCGCCCAGCAGACCTCGGTAGGCGCCCGTTTCGCGATCTATTCGGCCGATGGTCGCCTGGTCTGCGGTACCGCCATCCCGGTGGAGATGGTTGGTGCGCCCGATGCCGGCGGTATCCGGGCGCAGGTCATCCCCGATGCCGGACTGGTACTCGACATCGGCGGTGTCAGCGCATCGCGGGCCATCGCCTTCTTCCCGGTCACCATGTTGCGCGAACTTGCCCAGCCCAGCGGTTTCGCCACACCCTATGAAGGCGGGCTGCTGCACGGTTCCGACGCCGAGCTGCTCCTGTCGCAATTGCCGGAACAGGGTGGGCTGAACCGGCGCGAACGCGCCGAGATTCCGCTGGGGATCGATGACCTGTCGTTCACGATGGCGGTGCGGCGAGCGCCGTTCACCTCGTCCGCGATCATTGCGATGCTGTTGCCGCTGGTCATGTGGATCGCGGCAACCGGAATCGGCTGGTTCGTGGTCGACCGCCTGCTGATCCGACCGTTGCGACGGCTGCGCGACGACATCGAACGCTATCGTCCCGGCAATCCGATGGCGGACGTCGACCTGGGGGCGGTGCCGGCGCAAGAAATTGCCGATCTGGGCGAAACGTTCCAGGAACTCACCCATACCGTCGAGCGCCACGAACAATCGATGGCGGACGGGCTGGTACGCCAGACGAAGCTGACCCGCGAAGTGCATCACCGGGTGAAGAACAACCTGCAGGTCATCGCCAGCCTCATCAATTTTCATGCCCGCAGCGCGCACGGCGAAGCGGCGGCCGACGCCTATGCCACCATCCAGCGACGGGTGGACGCGCTGGCGGTCGTTCACCGGCATCATTATGCCGAGATGGAGGAAAATCGCGGGCTGGAGCTGAAGTCTGTCATCGGCGAACTGGCGTCGAACATCCGCGCCACCGCGTCGGGCACCGCCACCAGGCTCGGCATCACCCTGCATGTCGAATCGGTGCTGGTGACGCAGGATGTTGCGGTTGCGGTTTCCTTCCTGCTGACCGAACTGATCGAGCTGGCCGTGTCGGTAAACCCGCAGGCGCAGATCGGCATCTCGCTGCGCCATGTCGCCGACACCGATACCGCCGTGCTGCGCGCGACATCGCCGGCGTTGGTCGAAAGCGAGGAACTGGAGGCGCTGGTCGCCAGCCGGTACGGCCGGATCATCCTCGGCCTGTCACGGCAGCTGCGAGCGCCGCTGCACCATGACCCGTTGACGGGCGCCTATGAAATCGTGATCGCCGCCCGCGCCGGTTGAGCCGGGCGTCAGCGCAGGCCAAGCAGCTTGTGCGTCTGCAACGACAAACGCCATTTCGGGCGGTCCAACGCGAAATCGACCGCGGCGTCGCGGTGAACCGCCTCCATCCCGATCGCGTCCATCGGCTGGATCAGGTGATGGGCGAAATCCCACTGCTCCATCGCGTCGACATCGATCCCGTCCTGTGGCCAGACCAGCTTCAGTTCGTTCCCCTGCCGCTGGACGACCTCGCTGCCCGCCTTGGGACTGACGCAGATCCAGTCGATCCCGGGATGCGCCGCGATCGTGCCGTTGCTTTCGATCGCGATCGTGAATCCGGCATCGTGCAGCGCCGCCACAAGGGCATCGACGACCTGGAGCATCGGCTCGCCACCGGTCAGCACCACGAACCGGCGGTCCTTGCCGTCACCCCATTGCGCCACCACCGCCGCGACCAGCGCAGCCGCATCGGCAAACTTGCCGCCGCCGACGCCATCGGTCCCGACAAAATCGGTGTCGCAGAAACGGCAGACGGCGGTCGCACGATCCTGTTCGCGCCCGGTCCACAGATTGCACCCGGCGAAGCGCACGAACACCGCGCGACGGCCGGCATGAACCCCCTCCCCCTGCAGGGTCAGGAACATTTCCTTGACCGAATAGGTCATCGACCGGTGTCGGGCTGTTCCGCATAGCGGGTCGGATCCGGAAGTCCTGCCTCGACGAAGCCCCGCGCGCGCAGGCGGCAACTGTCGCAGCGCCCGCAGTGCAGGTCGCCGACCGGATCGTAGCAGGACCAGCTCATGCCGGCATCGATGCCCAGCCGATCGGCCTCCCGCGCGATGTCGGCCTTGGTCATGTGTTGCAACGGCGCGTGGATGCGAAACCTGTCGCCCTCGACACCGGCACGGGTGGCGAGTTCGGCCAGATGTTCGAAGCCGGCAACGAATTCCGGACGGCAATCGGGGTAGCCCGAATAGTCGAGCGCATTGACACCGATCCACAGATCGC
Organism: uncultured Sphingomonas sp.; assembly: GCA_913777295.1. Classification (GTDB taxonomy): domain Bacteria; phylum Pseudomonadota; class Alphaproteobacteria; order Sphingomonadales; family Sphingomonadaceae; genus Sphingomonas. The sequence continues at coordinate 15,257 of CAJYRU010000286.1, forward strand.
GCGCGCCCGCCGCTTCGGCCCATCCCAGCGCTAGGCTGAGGAAGATGGTGTTGCGGGCCGGGACATAGGTGACCGGGATCACGTCCTCCTCCACACCATCCTTCGGCACGGCGATCGACGCATCGGTCAGCGCCGATCCGCCAAAGGCCGACAGGTCGAGCGGGAGAACGACATGCCGCTCCGCGCCAAGCGCCGCGGCGATCCGGCGCGCGGCGGCCAGTTCGACCACATGGCGCTGATTATAATCGATCGACAATGCGAGCAGCCGGTGGCCAGCCTCGCGCGCCAGCGCCGCCGACACCATCGAGTCCAGTCCGCCCGACACCAGCACAACGCTGAGAGGAGTTTTCGTCATGCTGCGCTTGCTAAGGCTTTCGCAGGATCAGGGCAACCGCCCCGGAAAGAGCGGGCCGCACACAGGCGGCCCGAAGGGATTTCATGCTTAGGGATCACATGCGTGTCCCGACAGGACACAGCCACTCCCTACACCGCGCCGGCTAAACGGGCGCTTAACGCCCGCGTGCGGCGCAAGTGCCGACGCGGCGCGCCTCGAACGCATCGGCGAACGGCATTCCGTCGACGATCCCCTCGCTTTCGATACGCAGCGTGCGCGGCGTATCGACGTGGATCGTGGTGCGGACATGGCCTGCACCCGGACAGGTATAATGGACCGTCGCGATCCGGGGCGTATCCTCGATCACGAACCGGCTGCATTGCGCCGATCGCAGCCGCAGCCGGAACAGGACAGCGGTATCGGCGACGCAGCTTTCCCGTGCGGCCTCCGGCGAACCGGGACTGCGCAGCGACCAGTTGCCCGGCGCCACCGCGCGCATCGCCTGCAACGTCGGTGCGGCGGCAGGTTGCGCCACAGCTGCCGATCCGATGGCCAGGGCAGCCACCAGCCCCCATAGCAATCCCGTTCCCATCGCCTGTCCCCCCTGCCCGCTTCAGGCCGCTATATCGGCCAGCGCGAGCGGAAATTTCGTCGCGCAAAAGGCGCAATCGACGGTGATGATCCCCTGCTCATCCGCCATCGCCGCCCGTTCCTCGACGGGAAAGCGCGAAATCACGCCCGCAATATAGTCCCGATCGCAACGACAGCCCCGCGTCAGCATCGTCGTGGCCATGACGCGGACTTCGCGTTCCTCGTTGAACAGACGCCACACCAGTGTTTCCAGCGGCAGCATCGGATCGGACAGTTCGTCGGCGCCCATTGTCGCGCCCAGCGCCTCGACATGATGCCATTCGGGATGGTCGAGCCGCGTGTGCAGCCGCTCACGCCCCTCCTCGCCCTCGGGCAGATGCTGGAGGAAGATGCCGCCGGCCACCCGCTTGCCGTTGTCATCGACACCGATGCCGAGCCGAACCAGCGAGGGGATCTGTTCAGATTGCAGGAAATAGCTTTCCGCCGCCTGCGCGATCGATTCGCCGTCCAGCGGCACGATACCCTGATAGCGTTCGCCCGACGTCACCTGATCGAAGGTGATCGCCAGATACCCCTGTCCGAACAGCGCGAACAGTGACGGCTCCTCGCCCAGTTCGGCCAGCCGGTCGGCGTCGTAATCGACATAGCCGCGCAGTTCGCCGTTCTTGTAGTCGCACA
>CAJYRU010000287.1 GCA_913777295.1 uncultured Sphingomonas sp.
TCGGGCGGCTGCACCACGCCCGGCGCGTCGACCTTCAGATACCCCGTCATCACGTTCGGCCCCCGGATCGCCAGCCGCGCACCCTCTTCGATGCCCGGCACGCGTTCCAGCCGCGCCTCGATCCCCGGCAGCAGCCGCCCGACGCTCCCCGCCTTGAAGTGCATCGGCGTATTGACCGCGATCACCGGCGCCGCCTCGGTCGCGCCATAGCCTTCGAGGATGCGCAGCCCGAACTTCTCGGCATAGACCGCGCGCGTTTCCGGCCGTACCCGCTCTGCGCCGGCAAAGATGTAGCGCAGCGCATAGAAATCATAGCCATGCGCCATCCGCGCATAGCCCGACAGGAAGGTGTCGGTCCCGAACAGGATCGTCGCATTGGCGTCATACGCCAGCGCGGGAACGATCCGGTAATGCAGCGGGCTGGGGTACAGCAATGTCTTCACCCCCGACAGGATCGGCAGCAGCGTGCCCCCGGTCAGGCCGAAGCTGTGGAACACCGGCAGCGCGTTCAGCACCACGTCCGCCCGGTTGAAATCGATCCGCGACGACAGCTGCAAGCAGTTGGCCAGCAGGTTGCGGTGGGTCAGCACCACGCCCTTGGGCACCCCCTCCGACCCGCTGGTGAACAGGATGACCGCCGGCGCATCCGCCGCCACCCGCTGCCGCCGGTGCAGCCGCCCCGCCATGCGCGATCGGACCAGCGCCATGACCTTCGCCCCCGCGCCGATCTTCTCGCGAATATCCTCCAGATAACGGATGGCGATCCCCTGACCCGCCAAGCCCGCGACGACCTCGCCCAGCTTCGCCTGCTCGACGAACGCCCGCGCGGTCACCACCGTCCTGATCTGCGCGGCGGTACAAGCCGCCCGCAGATTGGCGAGGCCGGCGGTATAGTTCAGCATCGCCGGCACCCGCCCCGTCGCCTGCAATGCGAAGAAGGTGACGACCACGCCGCCCACGTTGGGCAGCAGCACGCCGACCGCCTCACCCTGCGTCGTACCTTGAGCGAGCGGCCGCGCCAGCGCCTGCGTGGCCGTAACCAGCCGGTCATAGGTCAGCGGCACGCGCTGCACATCCTCGACCACGCCCATCGCGTGCCCATGCAGGTGCCGCGCATCGATCAGCGCATCGTACAAGGTGCGGTCGGTGTCCGACGTGGCGAAGATCATCTCGCTCATCACATCATACAGCCGCCGCCCGGCAATCGCCCGCCGCTCGCGCGCGCTCACCCCTTCGGGCAGCGCGAACCGGCGCGGCGGCAGAACGGTCAGCTCGATCTTCGGGAACCAGTGCAGCCGCGCCTTGCCCTTCAGGCGCGAGAAGCGGCTGTACTGCGCGCCGTCGATCCTGACTGGCACGATCGGCGCATCGGCGCGGTCGGCGACCATGCCGGGGCCGTCGAAGATCTTCATCAGCGCGCCGGTGACCGTGATCCGTCCCTCCGGGAAGATCACCAGCGTCCGCCCCTCGCGCACCGCCTTCACCATCGCCTTGGCCGACATCGGATTGGTCGGATCGACCGGAAAGGCGTCGAACAGCTTCAGCAGCGGCTGCATCCACCACGCCTTTGCGAACCGGCTGTGGATCGCAAAGGTCGGCTTGCCCGGCAGGAACGCGGCCAGCAGCAGCCCGTCGAGGAACGAGACGTGGTTGACCACCACCACCGCCCGCTCGCCCGGCGCCGGCATGTTCTCCGCCCCCGCCACCTCGACACGATAGGCGAGGCGCAGCGCCGTGCGCACCACCGCCTTGAACACCGTCTCAGGCAGCAGCCAGCACGAAATCAACGCGATCGACAGCGTGGCAAAGCCCAGCGCGCCGAAGATGCCGGGCACGGTCGTGCCCCCCGCCAGCATCGCCGTCACCACCGCGACCATCACCACGGTGACGATCGCGTTGATGACATTGTTCGCCGCGATGATCTGCGACCGCTTTTCCGGCGCGCTCCACGTCTGGAGGATGGCGTAGAGCGGCACGACGAACACCCCGCCCGACAGTGCAATCCCCGCCAGGTCGATCAGCATATGCCAGCTGCCCGCCGTCGCCAGGAACGCAGCGATGTCCGCCCCCGGCGTCTCCACCACGAACCGCCCGCTGGTACCCCACAGGTCGACCAGGAACACCGACAGCCCGATCGCGGCCACCGGCACATAGCGCGCCGACACCTCGCCCTTCAGCAGCCGATTGACCAGCAGCGACCCCGCCGCGACCGACAGGCTGAACACCGCCAGGAACAGCGTCACCACCTCCGGCTGGGCGTTCAGCGTACCCGCGACCAGCGGCGCGAACTCCGACAACACCACCGCCCCGACCGAAAAGAACCAGCTGATCCCCAGGATCGCCAGCCACACGCCCCGCCCGCCATGCGCCGCGCGCAGGATCGCCCACGTACTGCGAACCGGATTGAGATCGATCCGCATGTCGGGCGCCGCCGACGGCGCGCTTGGTACCATCAGGGCCGCGACGAACCCCAGCACCGCGATCCCGAACGCCGCCACGCCCGCCTCCCATGGCGGAATGATCCCGCCCAGCAGCTGCCCGGTCAGGATCGCGACGAACGTCCCTGCCTCGACCAGCCCCGTGCCGCCCATCAGTTCATGGGGACGCAGATGCTGCGGCAGGATCGAATATTTGACCGGGCCGAAGATCGTCGAATGCACGCCCATCAGGAACAGGCAGGTCAGCAGCACCGGCACCGATTCGAACCAGAACCCGCCCAGCGCCAGTGCCATGATGGCGATCTCCGCACCCTTTACCGCGCGGATCAGCCACGCCTTGTTCCACGCATCCGCCATCTGACCGGCAAGGCCGGAAAACAGGAAATAGGGCAGAATGAACAACCCGGTGGAGACGGTCGCCAGCGTCGCCGCCCGCGCCGGATCGGCGCGATACAGGGTGAAATTGGCAAGGAACAGCAGCGCGAATTTGAGGAGATTGTCGTTCATCGCCGTCAGGAACTGCACGGTGAACAACGGGGCGTAGCGCCGCCGGGTCAGCAACGAGAAATCAGGTGCGGACATACCTTCCCCCATGGGCGGGTTCCAAACGGGTTCGAATGCCTTGCGAGCAACGCCGCGATTCGAACCGTCCGCATCACGCTAGCAGAAAAATAACACTGTTCAATATATCAACTCGACCGCGTCGGATCGGTCATCGGATCGGCCATTTCGCGCGGCGTCGGCAGGCGGCTGACCGGCAGCGACCCCGTCTGGCGTTCGATCATGCGGTGAACGCGTGGTGCATCGTCGCCCCGGTGCAGCGCCAGCAGCGCCTCGCTATTGGCGCGGTCGGCCTCGGTACGGCGCTGATTGTGGCGGATATACTCGAGCCAGGTGGAGACGTGATACCGCTCGATCCACAGTTCGGGATCGTTCAGGTCGCGCAGCAAGGCCCAATGATGCGCCCCGTCGCGCCGCCGGATGCGCCGCCGTTCGTTCATCACGTTCAGGAACGTCATCACGTCCTGCGCCGCGATGCGATAATCGATCGTCACCACCACCGGCCCCGAGCGCGCCTCCACCGGCACCTCCGTATCGGGCGTTTCCCAACCGCGCGGGGCGAGGTTCGCGGTTTCGATATCGCGCAGCGGCAGCTTGAACCCGGCGACGACGCTCAGCATCTGGACCGCCGCGGCGGCCAGCATTGCGGTCTCCACGCCGCGCCCTTCGGCGATCGATCCGAACAGCCAACTGCCCAGCGTCATGCCGCCGAACGCCGCCATCTGGTACAGGGCCAGCGCGCGCGCCACGACCCAGCGCGGCGCGGCCATCTGCACCGACACGTTGAAGGTGCTGAGCGCCGCGACCCAACCCGCGCCCGCCAGTACCAATGCCGCCATGGTCAACGGCAACCACGGGCTGAGCGCCGCGATCGCTCCCCCGGCCGACAAGGCGGTGGCAGCCACCCGCACCAGCTTTTCCGGCGCCCAGCGGCGGCGCAATCGCACGCTGGTCAGCGCGCCGCCGACCGCTCCGGCGCCGAACGCGCCCAGCAGCGCGCCATAGGTCAGCGGCCCGCCGGTCACCAGGTCGCGCGCGACCAGCGGCATCATCGCCGGCACCGCGCTGGCGGCGATCCCGAAGAGTGCCGCGCGTAGCAGCACCGTGCGCAGCGAGGGCGACATGCGGACGTAGCGCACCCCGGCGGCCATCGCGAGGCCCAGCGTCTCACGCGGCAACAGGCGCGGGGCATAGTCCGGCTTCCACCGCGTCAGCACCGCGATCAGGCCGATATAGCTCAGCGCATTGGTCAGGAACGCCGCCGCCGCGCCCGCCGCCGCGACGATCGCGCCGCCGATCGCCGGGCCGACGCTGCGCGCGATATTGAAGCCCATCGAATTGAGCGCCACCGCGCTCGGCAACACGCTGCGCGGTACCATGTCGCCGACCGATGCCTGCCATGCCGGGCCATTGATCGCCGTCCCGCACCCGATCAGGAAGGTGAACGACAGCAACAGCCACGGGCTGAGCAACCCCATCCACGCGCACACTGCCAGCGCGACCGACACGAGCAGCATGAAGCTCTGCGCCGCCAGCATCACCCGCCGCCGGTCGAGATTGTCGGCGACCGCGCCGGCCCATAGCGACAGCAGCATGATCGGCAGCGTCGTCGACGCCTGTACCAGCGCGATCATCTGCGGCGACGCCGCCAGCGACGTCATCATCCATGATGCGCCGACCGACTGGATCAGCCCGCCGAAATTCGATGCCATCGACGCGATCCAGATGGCGCGGAAGATCGGGATCGACAGCGGGGAGCCGTGCGTCGCGGTCGCTGTCGTTACGGGGGTCGATGCCATGACGGGTGAATGCGGCAAGCGCCGCTTTGTGCCAAGCGACTTGCATCGCGGTCCGGTCGCGCGGCATGGGTCCGGCGATGCGCGATCCCTTCACCCTCGACGCAACCGGCGCGATGCTGACGATCCGCGTGACGCCGAAGGCATCGAAGACGGCGGTGACCGGGGTGGTCGCACTGGAAGGCGACGCGACCGCACTGGGCCTGCGGGTCGCCGCCCCGCCGGTCGACGGCGCGGCGAATGAAGAGGTCGTGCGGTTCGTGGCGAAGGCGCTGCGGATGGGTCGTGCGTCGGTCACGCTAATCGCCGGGCAGACCGGCCGGGTGAAGCGGTTGCGGATCGCGGGGAATGCGGTGCCTTTGGAGGCGGCGTTGCGGGAATTGGTCACACGCTGACCCTCCCCCCGTCACGTCATCCCAGCGAAGGCTGGGGTCTCCCAAGGCTGACGTACCGCGCTCCCACCGGAATATCCCAGCCTTCGCTGGGATGACGCCAAGCGATACCACATCGTCATTCCCGCGCAGGCGCGAATCCATACACGCAACGCCGCGGTTCCATCACGCCCGTCAGCGGCAATGGGTTCCCGCCTGCGCGGGAACGACGAAACAGCCCCTCCGTCATCCCGGCGTAGGCCGGGAGACATGGATGCGGCCCGTCGCGCTTCCATCGATACCACCCGACACAATTGATTCCGGCCTGCGCCGGAATGACGAAGGGTCTTGCAGCCGACGCCCCTCAAACAATCGCGTGCGGCACGAACCGCGCCAGATCGCGCGTGATCGGCCCGTCATCTTCACGCACCGACAGCGCCACCGCCTCGTCGCCGACGATCCACGACCCGACGACCGCATGGTTGCCGTCGAACACCGGCAGGGGCGCAAGCGCCTGCACGACATGCCCCTCCTCGCCATAGCCGCCCTCTGGCCCGCGCGCGGTGGCACCGCCGTCGACCAGCTCGATGTCCCAGCCCTCACGCGAAAAGATCGGCTTGCGGACATAGGCGGCGCCGATCTCCGCCAGCGCCGCCCTGTCATCGGCAAAGGCGGCGGGGAGCAGGTTGGGATGCCCCCGGTGCCGCTGCCACAGCAATGGCAGGATGCCCTTGTTCGACAACAACGCCTTCCACGCCGGTTCGAGGAACAGCGTCTTCGTCGCCGCCAATTGCTTGGCGTACGGCTCGCGCAACATATCCTCCCACGGATACAGCTTGAACAGCGCGGCGATCAGCACATCGTCGCCATCGACGAACGCACCGTCGCCATCGACACCGATCCGGTCGATCGCGACGAACGCCGGGTCCAGCGCTGCCTGCCGCGCGACATCCTCCAGGTAGCGGACCGTCTGCCGGTCCTCGACATGGTCGTCGACCGACGCGAAATGCACCGTGCTGCCCCGCGTGAACAGCGCGCCGAACCGCTCGACCAGCGCATCGTGCAGCCGGTTATACTGGTCGGCGCCCTCGGGCAGCGTACCCTCGGCGATACGATCCTCCAGCCACTGCCACTGGAATAGCGCGGTCTCGAAGATGCTGGTCGGCGTATCGGCGTTATATTCCAGCAGCTTGGCCGGGCCACTGCCGTCAAAGGCGAAATCGAACCGCCCATACAGCGACGGCGCATGGGCCTTCCACGACGC
>CAJYRU010000288.1 GCA_913777295.1 uncultured Sphingomonas sp.
AGGTCGCGGATCGCCTCCGCCTGTCGCCGTTCCATCCCCAGCAGATCGGCGGCGCGCGCCATGTCGATGTCCAGGAAGGTCCGCCCCATCAGGAAGTTGGACGCCTCGGCCGCGACGTTCTTGGCGAGCTTCGCCAGACGCTGCGTCGCGATCACGCCGGCAAGGCCGCGCTTGCGCCCGCGACACATCAAATTGGTCATCGCCGACAGCGACGCCCGGCGCACTTCCTCGACGACCTCGCCGCCGCCCGCAGGCGCGAACAGCTGCGCTTCGTCGACGACGACCAGCGCCGGATACCAATGCTCGCGCGGCGCATCGAACAGCGCGTTCAGGAATGCCGCGGCACACTTCATCTGCCCCTCGGCCTCCAGCCCTTCGAGGCTCAGCACCACCGACGCGCGATGTTCGCGGGCACGGGTGGCGAACTTGGCGACCTCGCGCTCGCTATGGTCGGCCGCCTCGATCACGACATGGCCGTACGCACCGGCCAGCGTCACGAAGTCGCCTTCGGGATCGATCACCACCTGCTGCACATGGCCGGCGCTGCGCTCCAGCAGCCGGCGCAGCAGATGCGACTTTCCCGACCCCGAATTGCCCTGCACCAGCAGGCGGGTGGCCAATAATTCTTCAAGATCAAGGGGAACGGTCTTGCCCGCCGGGTCCGTCCCCATATCGACGTTCACGGTCATCGCGGGTCTTTAGGCTGCGGGGCCATGCCGGGGCAAGCGGTTGCATCGCGACCCGTCGCACGCCATGGCGCGGACGGGTACGGGAGGGACGCGATGCGGTTCAACAGGGGCTATGCCGCGCTGACATGCGCGCTGCTGGCGACCGAAATCCTGATCGCGCTATTCGTCCGCGATGCGATCGTCCGGCCCTATGTCGGCGACGCGCTGGCGGTGGCGTTAGTCTATGCCGGGCTGCGGGCGATCACCCGACTGGGCGTGCTGCCGGCTACCCTGCTCGCCCTGCTGACCGCAGTCGTGATCGAGTTCGGCCAGTATTTCCGACTGCTCGACCATATCGGCCTGTCGGACAATCGCTGGGCGCGGATCATCCTGGGCAGCGGGTTCGATACTCAGGACTTCGTCGCCTATGCCGCCGGCGCGCTGACCATCCTCGTCGCCGAACGCTACCGCCGCGCGTCCCGTGCCGCCGCCGGCACCCGCACGGTCAGGTCGCCCAGCGACTCATCCAGCACGATCTGACACGCCAGCCGGCTGGTCGCGACCGCGCCCTCGGCAAAGTCGAGCATGTCTTCCTCCTCCTCGCTCGCCGGGGGCAGACGCGCGAAGTCGGCGGGATCGACGATGACGTGGCAGGTCGAACACGCCATCTGCCCGCCGCACGTCCCCTCCAGCGGCAAGTCGTACGCCTGCGCCAGATCGAGCAGCCGGTCGCCCGACGCCCCTCGAGCCTCCTCCACCCGGCCATTGGCGCGCACGAAACGGACGATCATCGCTGCCCCCGCGCCGCGCGGTCGATCGCCTGCAATGCCGTCACCAGTTCCTCCTCCTGCGTATAGCGCCCGAAGCCGATCCGCACCGAAGCCCGCGCCTCGCGCTCGGTAAGGCCCAGCGCGCGCAGCACATGGCTGCTGCGCCCAGATCCGCTCGAACAGGCGGAGCCGGCGGAAAAGGCGATCGTGCGGCACTCGCTCATCAACCGCGCGACGTCCAAGCCGTCCATCCGCACGTTCAGATTACCGTGCCAGCGCGCATCCTCGGCCCCGTTCAGCACCCAGTCCGGCGCACACATGATCGCACGCGCGACGTCCCACAACCGCTCGGCCTGCCCCCGGTCTTTGGCAGACAGCAAGGTCGCCGCCACCCCGAACCCGGTGCACAGCGGAGGGCTGAGCGTACCGGATCGCAATCCACCCTCCTGCCTGCCACCATGCAGGATCGCCGCCGGCTCCACGCCGTCGCGCACCCACAGCGCGCCGATCCCCTTAGGACCATAGACCTTGTGCGCCGACACGGCGATCAGGTCGCAGGCAGCGACCGGCAGATCGACCCGGCCGAATCCCTGCACCGCATCGCAGAACATGACCGCTCCGGCGGCACGGGCCAGTTCGCCCAGCCACGCGATCGGCTGCACCACGCCGATCTCGTTATTGACCAGCATCGCCGCCACGATCGCCGTGCGGCCATCGATCGCCGCCATCGCGGCGTCGCGATCGACCAGCCCGTCGCGCCCCACCGGCAGTACGACGACCTCCGCCCCCTTCGACGCCAGCGCCTGCGCGGTATCGAGGACGCAGGCATGTTCGGTCGCGATCGTCACCACCTTCGGCCGCTGCACCCGCAACCGTTCGAAGCTGCCCGTGATGGCCCAGTTCGCCGCCTCCGTCGCGCCGCTGGTGAACAACAGCTTCCCGCCGCTCACGCCCAGTGCCCCCTCTACCTGCCCGCGCGCGACCTCGACGGCAGCCTTCGCCCGACGTCCCTCCCGGTGCGGTGAATGCGGATTGGCATGATAGTCGCGCAGCCACGGTACCATCGCCTCGAACGCTTCCGGTGCGAGGGGCGTGGTCGCCTGATAGTCGAGATAGGTCACGCCATTGCGCTCCACGCGGCGGCAAAGGCGTCGACTTCCTCCGCCGTGGTATTCCACCCGAAACTGACCCGGATCACTTCGCTCGCCGCCTTGGCATCCATCCCCATCGCCGACAGCACTTGGCTGGTCTTCAGCGTGCCCGACGAACAGGCACTCCCTGCCGACACCGCGAAGCCGGCGCTGTCGAGCCGCATCAGCTGCGCCGCCGCCGACCGTCCGGGCAGGCGATAGGCGGCGATGGTCGCGATCCGGGCAGACGCGTCGGCAACGATCTCCCCGCCCCCGGCGCGGATTTTCGCATCGAGGCCGGCCCGCAACGCCGCCGCCAGGGCAACCCAATCGCGCGGTGCCTCCAGCGCGGCGGCGAAGCCCAGCGCGCCCGGCAGGTTCTCGGTCCCGCCGCGATAGCCCTGTTCCTGTCCCCCGGTCGGCGTCAGCAGCGCGAAATCACGCACCAGCAGCGCGCCGATCCCCGGCGGCCCGCCCAGCTTGTGCGCCGACACTACGATCAGGTCGGCGTTCGGCAGGGGCAGCTTGCCCGCGCTCTGCGAACAATCGGCGACCAGCACGCCGGCCTTCGACGCCACCTCGTCCAGCGGCTGCAACACCCCGGTTTCGCTATTGGCCGACTGCACCGCCACCCGACGACCTTCCGGCAACCGAGCGACATCGACCAGCCCGTCCGAACCGACCGGCAATCGCTCAACGCCCGCAACGCGCAGCACCGCGTCATGCTCGACGCTCGTCGCGACCGCATCATATCCCTGCAGCGCGATGGACAGCGCCTCGCTCGCGCCGCTGGTCAGGATGACGTCGCCGTCCCAGCCCAGCGCCTTGGCGATCCGGGCCCGCGCATCCTCCAGCGCCCGCCTTGCCGCGCGCCCCTCCGCATGGGGACTGGACGGATTGGCCCAGCGGGCCATGCCCCCGGCCACGGCGGCGATCGCTTCAGGCCGCATCGGGGTGGTCGCGGCATGGTCGAGATAGATGCGGGTCGTCAAAACACTTCCGTTCCGATTGCGTGCGCCTATATAGCCGGCAACTCCCGCAGCGCCATCGGCGCGCCCAGATCATTACAGGACGTCCCATGCCCGAAGTCATCTTCCCCGGTCCCGAAGGTCGACTGGAGGGTCGTTTCGCCCCAGCCCCGCGCCCGCGCGCGCCCGTCGCGATGATCCTGCACCCGCACCCCTCCTCGGGCGGCACGATGAACAACCGCATCGTCCAGGAACTCTACAAGACGTTCCAGCGCCGCGGCTTCGCCACGCTGCGCTTCAATTTCCGTGGCGTGGGCAAAAGCCAAGGCACGTTCGACAACGGCGTGGGCGAGCTGTCGGACGCCGCCTCGGCGCTTGACTGGGTCCAGAGCTTCCATCCCGAAGCGCAGACGACTTGGATCGCGGGCGTCAGCTTTGGCGCGTGGATCGGGATGCAGCTGCTGATGCGCCGCCCGGAAATCCGCGGCTTCATCTCGATCGCGCCGCCGGCCAACATGTACGACTTCACCTTCCTCGCGCCCTGCCCGTCGTCGGGCATCATCATCCAGGGCGACGCGGACGAGGTCGTGACCCCCGCCGCCACGCAGAAGCTGGTCGACAAGCTGCGCACCCAGCGTCACATCACCATCCATCACGACGTGATCCCCGGCGCCAACCACTTCTTCCAGAACGAAATGCCCGAACTGATGGGCAGCGTGGACAAGTATCTGGACATGCGGCTGGACCCGAACTCGCCGATCAAGTGAGGCTGGCGCGAGCGGATTAGCCAGCTAATCCGCGCCTCGCGCGCCAGCCCGGCCG
>CAJYRU010000289.1 GCA_913777295.1 uncultured Sphingomonas sp.
CCGGCCCGACGCACAAGCCAGCCCGCTGGCGGAACTCAGCGTACTGAAGTCGGGGCAATTGTGGCTGACGCTCGGTATCGGGGCGATCGGTTTCGGCGGGATGTTCGCGGTCTATACCTACCTCGCCTCGACGCTGATCGAGGTGACCGGGGCCGCGCCGGCGATGGTGCCGGTGGTGCTGGCGGTCTTCGGCGCAGGGATGACGGTCGGCAATCTGGTCGTGCCGCGCTTTGCCGACCGGGCACTGATGCCGACTGCCGGTGGCCTGTTGTTGTGGAGTGCGGCGACGCTAGCGCTCTATCCGCTGGCGGCGGGGCAGTTGTGGTCGATGCTGGCGATCGTGTTCCTGATCGGGATCGGCGGGGCGCTCGGCACCGTCCTGCAGACGCGGCTGATGGATATTGCCCGGCAGGGGCAGAGCCTGGCGGCGTCGCTCAATCATTCGGCGTTCAACACCGCCAATGCGATCGGGCCCTGGGCGGGGGGAATGTCGATCGCGGCGGGCTATGGCTGGACGTCGACCGGCTTGGTCGGCGCCGGGCTGGCGCTGGGCGGGCTCGCGATCTGGGGGCTGGCGGTGCTGGCTGGGGCGCCGGTTCGGCGGGTTGTCGAGGCGTAGAAGCCGGTAGGTTTTCACGCGAAGGCGTGAAGACGCGAAGGAGGTTGCGTTCCGGGCGAAGCGCTCGCGAACGGAAGACCTTCGCAACGGGACAGGCTGGTAGTGAGGCCGCTGGCGCGGGAAGCGCGCGCGCGGAACGCAACCTCCTCCGCGTCTCCGCGCCTTCGCGTGAACCCATTTCTTCCTGTTGAAGAATAGAGGCGTCCGCCACCGGTTCGTGTGCGGACGCCCCCCTCCACCATTCGCTGCGCGAACAGTCCCCAGCGTTGGGTTGACCATGCCCCGCATGGTCAAGATCGTCCGGGGGACGATCCGACCCAACGCTCCGTGCCGGGGAGGAGGTTTACTTCTTCTCTGGTAACACCTGCATCGACCAGTCCTTAGCAGGCACAAGATATTTTGCGGCCAGCGCCTGCAACTCGGCCGGGGTTGTCGCGCGGATGTCGTTGATGATGCCGGGGATCGCCGCCAGTCGTGCGGGATCGCGGGTGCCGCCCTGCGTCTGGTTCATCCAGAACATGTTGCCGCTCGACATGCGCGCGATCATCTGGATCACCGGCAGCTTGGCGCGGTCGAGTTCGTCCTCGGGCACCGGCGTCTTGACCAGATCGGCGGCCAGTTCGCGTGCGAGATCGAAGAAGAAGCCGGTCTTGTCCGGCGGCACCATGCCGATCGCCATGATCCGCCCGCCGCCCGGCAGGCCCACCGGCCAGCCATTGTCGACGTTCGGCGAATAGCTGACGCCCGCCTGGCTGCGCAGCCGGTCGAGCAGCCGGTCGCGGAACACGGCGGCCAGCACCTCCAGCTTGCGGCTTTCGGTCAGCCCCGCGCTGCCCGCGCCGGTCGGCCAGGCGATGGCGGCGGCGGCCTGATTGGGCTGGCCGCTATGGGTGCGGGTAACGGGCGTGGCGACATGCGCCGGGAAACGCACAGGGGGCGGCGGCGTCGTCGCGGCGGGGCGCGGGGTCATCGCGCCGATAGTCGCGGCGACGGCGTCGATCGCCGGCTGCTGCTGCACATCGCCGAACACCTGCACCTCTACGGGTCCGGAGGCGAGCAGCGGCGCCCACAGCGCCTTGAACGCCGCCGGGGTCAGCGCCTCGATCTCCTTGCGGTCGGGCGTGCCCCAGCGCGGATCATTGTCGTGGAGCAGCGCGTCGAGGTCGCGCGCCATCACGCCGTCGGGTGAGGCCCCCAGCGCGTCATAGCTGGCGAGCATCACCGCGCGGGCACGCGCGACCGGGGCCGGGTCCCATGCCGGCGATTGCAGCTTGGCGGCGATCAGCTTCAGCTGGTCGGTCAGGTCGGCGGCGGTGGTGATGCCCGACAGGGTGAAGGCGTCGTCGTCGATGCCGAAGGACAGTCCGATCTGCCGCCCGCCGGTCAGCCGGTCCAGTTCCTCCTGCCCCAGCACGCCCTTCGGCGTCTGGATGCCCGAGGCGACCAGCGCCAGGTCGGCGGCGAAGGCCGGGGTGCGGCGGTCGGCGGGGAGCGCGTTCAGCCCCCGGCCGAAGCGGACGCGGACATACACCTTGCCGGTTTCCGATTCATTCGGGAACAGCAGCAGCGACGATCCATTGGCGAAGTCGACGCGCTCGACCGGCGGATCGCTCAGCGCCATGCTGCGGCCAGTGATCGCGCCGGGCTTGCCGAGCGGGGCCAGCCGATCGAAACCGATCGCCCCTTGCCCGCTGCGCCGGGTGGCGCTCCCTGCGATCTTTTCCGACAGGGCGGCGGTCAGCTTGGCCTGGGCGATCGGATCGGGGGTGCGGGTGTTGACGATGGCACGGGTCGCAGTGCCCTCGAACACCTTCTTCGTCGCCGCCTGGACGCGCGCGGGCGTGAAGAATTTCTTCGTCACCGCCCCTTCGAAAATGCGCAACGACGTTTCCGGCCCCGCGACGGTTTCACGAATGTCGGTCGCGGCGATGAGGTTGTCGGCGAGCAGCGCGCCCGCCGTCACCGGCGCGGTGCGGACTTCGTTTTCCATGCCGGCGCTGATTTCGGCGACCTCGCGGTCGATCTCCGCCTGGGTCGGCGCGGTGCGCATCGCGTCGGCGATCGACTGGCGCACGTCGCGCAGCGCCGCCGCCCAGTCGTCGCCCAGCGGCAGGATCGACAGCGTGGTGATGTTGGCCGAGCGCGACACGTCGTCGAGGTTCGCACCGGCCGAGATATAGCTGCCCCCGGCCCGCGCGCGGCTTTCCAGCCGGCGGTTCAGGATGCGCAGCGCGATCTGGTCGA